>DASURJ010000938.1:0-2082 GCA_036280115.1 Gemmatimonadaceae bacterium | reverse complement strand
CTGCGCGTCGTCGTTCTGCTCGGCCGTCGAGAGGACGACGCGTGGAACCCCACGCGTCCGGAGTGCGTCGAGCGTGGCGTCGAGCAGCATCCGGCCGACGCCATGCCCCCGATGCGAGGGATCCACGACGATGTCGTACAGTACGCCGGCCGGCCCGCGCAGCGCCATGTAGTCGATCCCCTCGACGCCCGCATAGGTATACCCGATCACTGCCCCCTCACGCTCGGCGACGAAAAGCACGACGCCCGCCTCCTCGAGCTGCGTTCCCAGAAAGGAAGCATAGCCGTGCTCGGTCTGCGGCGACGCGGCCAGGAAGCGCCGCGAGTCGAACGCGTGATGCGTCCGCACGAGCAGTGCACCCAACCGTCCGAGGGCGGGCAGGTCTGCTCTCGTGGCCGGACGAACGATGGCCACGCCAGGATCGTCGCGCATGGTCCATGATCATAGTCGATCGGGCCATCTCGCGCAGGCGCGTACTCGCGGCGCGAAGCGACCGGTCAGCCTTGATCAGGCAGCGATCCGAGAATCTCGAGGAGCGGGCAGTCCCCCAGTGGTGCGCGGCCACCCCGACATTGGCCAGCGAGATGCGCGAGCGCGGTGCGGATGCGCTCCAGATCGCGGAGCTTGGCGTCGATCGCGGCGATCTTCTCCTCGGCGCGCACCTTCACCTGCGCGGCGGTCGTCCCGCGATGAAGACGCAGCAGCAGGAGCTCACCGATCTCCGAAAGCGTGAACCCCAGCTCCTGCGCGCGTTTGATGAACCGGAGGCGTGCGAGCGTGGCATCGTCGTACTCGCGATAACCCGTTCCGCGCTGCCGCGGGTCGTGCAGCAGCCCACGTCGCTCGTAATACCGAATCGTCTGCACATTGACCCCGCCTCGCTCGGCGAGCTCACCGATCCGCATGCCTTCCGTCGTCGTGGCCATGCTTCCTCCGGTTCATCCGATCGGCCGCGGCCCGTTGACCTAGTGTCGCTGGTGCGTTGGGCCCGTGTGTGCCTCGCCACCCGTGCCGGCACGCGCGCCGGTCTCGTGACCCGCTTCGCTCGCCGTCGTGTGCACACGCTCGGCGTAGTGCAGCAGCGGCACATAGGCGGCGACGAAGGCGCGTCCGGCCGTGACGTCCCCCGGAACGAGGCGCTTCTTCGCTTCGATCGCTGCTGCGAAGCGCTCATGCAATCCATGGCGCACCGCGCCCGTGACGAGCGCCTCCAGTTCCGCTACCGAGCCATTGGCGAGTGCGCGGTCCGCCACTGGCACCACCGGCCCCGGATCCGTCCCGGCCGGCTTCAGTCCGGTGTACGGCTCGCCCTCGCCGGCGCGATGCACGCGCACGAGCGTCTCGAAGAAGTAGCGGTCAGCCAGCTCGCGTGCCTCCGGGCCGAGCTTCCGCACGGAGAGGGCGTGCTGGAACGCGCGGCGGATCTCCGCCTCGTCCTGAGAATGCACCCAGATCAGGACGTCGTTCACCGTGCCGCGCTCGAGCGCCTTTCGTGCCGCCGTGACTACGGGGCCGTCCATCGTATCGCAGTGTGCCAGCGCCGGACGCGCGCCGAGAATCGTGATCCCGAGCGCCATCCCAAGGACTGCCGCGGCGCGGCGAAACACGCGGGTCGTGATGTCCAACATGCTCTCCATGCCTCCGCTGAAGGTTCGCAGGCATGGTACGCCCTGTACCATGGTATAGAGTCAAGGGGTTGCCGACGTCCGGCAAACTCCCGACATGAGCACGTCGTGCACACAGGAACCGAGTGGCCGTGTCCGCTCGCCTCCTGACGTGGCCCCAGGCGGATTCGAGTAGCATCTTACGAGTGGCGTCCCGGACCGGCCCGCGCGACGCTCGGCGCGAGCCTCGCAACGACGCTGCTTCGACTGACGGCGGTCACCGCCGAAGGAGGTCAGATGCCAGCCGCGATGCTCACGGAGCTCCTCGATCGAGAGGGCATCAGGTACGTCACGATCCAGCATTCGCCCGCCTACACCGCGCAGGAGGTCGCCGCCTCCGCGCACGTCCGCGGCAAGGAGATGGCGAAGACCGTCGTGACGAAGCTCGACGGCAAGCCGGCGCTCGTCGTCCTGCCGG
>DASURJ010000937.1:0-2233 GCA_036280115.1 Gemmatimonadaceae bacterium | reverse complement strand
CTGTACACCTGACAGGTGACCGGCATCGCGCTCCTTCATGAGCCGCGTGTCCAAGCGAGCACCTGAGCAGCGAGGTCGCCGTCAGGGTTTCGTGTACCTTCGCCGCGCCATGTCCCGGACAGACGGCTGCCTCGTTGCCGTGCATCCTCTACGCGTGGACTTGCCCAGCGGAGGATACCATGAAAGCCCGTGACATCATGACCGCCACGCCGGCTGTCGTTACGCCGGATGCCCCGGTATTCCGGGCGGCGGAGATCATGCGCGATCTCGACGTGGGACTCGTCCCGGTCGTCGACGAGCTTTCGAATATGCAGGTCGATGGTCTAATCACCGACCGGGACATCGCCGTCCGCTGCGTCGCGCAGCGACACGATGTCGGCTGCACAGTGAAGGACCACATGACGACCGGGCGTATCGATACGGTGCCACCGGATGCCGACGTCAGCGAGGTCATCGAGCGTATGGCGCAGGACCGCGTGCGCCGCATCCTGGTGGTGGACGAGGACGACCGCCTCGTCGGCATCATTGCCCAGGCCGACCTGGCGGTAAAGGTCGGGCCCAAGGAGCCCCTCGAGGTCGAACACATGCTCGAGCAAGTCTCTGAGCCGGTGCCGGCGATTCCGTAGACCTCGCGGGGGCACGCGGATGGCCACCGGGCGTACGTTTCGCCGCCGCATCTCGCTCGAGCGGGTGAATGAGGAAGTCGCGTCGCGACTCGAGGAGGTTTCGCACCTGCTCAACGAGCAGGATGCCAGCCCTTTCCGCGTGGACGCGTACCGCCGTGCCGCGCAGACCGTACGATCCCTCGACGAGCCGGTCTCGAATCTCTTTCATCGCGAGGGTCTCGAGGGCCTGGAGCGGCTGCCCACCATCGGACCGACCATCGCGCGGGCGATCCGCGAGATGGTGTTGACCGGGGTGTATCCCATGCTCGAGCGGCTGCGCGGCGCGAGTGATCCGTCGCGCGTGCTCGAAACTGTGCCTGGTATCGGTGAGACACTCGCCCAACGGCTGCACGACGAGCTCGGCATCGACACGCTCGAGGAGCTCGAGGTAGCCGCGCATGACGGATCGCTGGCGGCGCTCGCCGGATTCGGGGACAAGAAGATCCGCGGCGTTCGCGAAGCGCTCGCCACGCGTCTTGGTCGGCGGCCGCGGTTGGGTCGCCGACCGCACGTCGGCGAGCCGCCCGTGTCGGAGTTGCTCGACGTGGACCGCGAATACCGGGAGAAGGCTGCGGCGAACCGGTTGCGACGCATCACCCCTCGGCGCTTCAATCCGCGTCGTGAGGCGTGGCTGCCGATCATGCACGCCCAACGAGGTGACCGGCACTACACCGCGATCTTCTCCAACACCGCGCAGGCACACCGGCTCGGCCGGACGAACGACTGGGTGGTCCTCTACTATGACGGCACGTCGGGCGAGCGGCAGTGCACCGTGGTCACCGAGACGCGAGGCGCGCTCGA
Organism: Gemmatimonadaceae bacterium; assembly: GCA_036280115.1. Taxonomy (GTDB): domain Bacteria; phylum Gemmatimonadota; class Gemmatimonadetes; order Gemmatimonadales; family Gemmatimonadaceae; genus JAJKIV01. The sequence continues at coordinate 767 of DASURJ010000937.1, read as the reverse complement.
GGGGCAACGCGTCGTTCGGGGACGCGAGGCCGAGTGCCTCGACCTAGCCGCCGAACGTCCTCATCGCGCTCTGGCCAACTCGAGCACGTGAACCTCCATCGGGCCAAGCGAAGGGAGCGGAGCGTATCGGTGAACGCGCCCGTTCGACGTGACACGCAGCGCCTGCGCCGGAGGTCCGCCTAACAAGCTCGTGATGGCGTAGCGCCCGGCGGGAACCGCGCGGTCAGGCGACGTTACGGCCACACGTGCCAGCGCCGTCGTCCCCAGGTTGGCGATGATGAGCACCGTGCGCTGTGCGTCGCGACGTAGATACGCCGCGACGGCGTCGCTGCTCGCCGTGAGCGGAACGAGCTCCCCCGCGCCTAACGCGGAGTTGGCTCCTCGCAGGTGAATCAGGCGCCGATGCAGGTTGAGCAACGAGTGTGGGTCTCCGTCCTGTGCCTCGACGTTGGCCGTCATCGAGTCGGGCTGCAGCGGCTCCCATGCTGGGCCTTGTGTGAAGCCGGCCGCCGGACCGCGCCTCCAGTGCATTGGTGTTCTCAGCCGCGGATCGGGCTTGTCGCCGGTCATCCCGATCTCTTCGCCATAGTAGATGAACGGCAAGCCCGGAAGCGTCAGCAGCAGCGTGACCGCCATCTTGTTGCGGGCGACGTCGCCGCCGAGCACGGTCATCGTGCGCGTCTGATCATGGTTCCGAAGGAACGGCGACCAGCGCTCGGCGGGAGCCGCCCGCTGGAGCCGCACATACGGCTCGAAGAGCTTCTTCG
>DASURJ010000936.1:0-5087 GCA_036280115.1 Gemmatimonadaceae bacterium | reverse complement strand
GGCACCCCGAAGCACGGACAGGCCTCACGCTCCGCGTGGCCGGCACCATGGACGAGGGACACGCGCAGCGCTTCCGAACCGAGGTGTCGGAGAACGGGCTGGAGGACGTGGTGCAGGTGTTCGGGCGCATTCCCGGCACCGATGCGCTGCAGCTGATCAATCGCTCGCACCTCGCGCTCGTCCTCGCGCAGGACCAGGCGATGCAGGTGCCGGCGAAGATCTATGAAGGTGTGGCGATGGGCGTTCTCACCCTCGTCATCGCCGAGCCTTCCAGCGCGGCGGCGCGTGAGGCGAGGCGGGTGGGCGCAGTCACCTGTGGCGCGGAAGACCACGAAGCGATCGTGACGCTGCTCGAGCGGATTTCGGCAAGCCGCCTTCCCGCTTCCCCATCGGGGGCGGCGATTGGTTATCAGGACATCGCACGCCAGATGGAGGAGGTGCTGTGCCGAACGCCGTGATGGCGGATTCCTATGCCCTTTCGCCGCTCCAGCAGGGCATGCTGTTCCACTGGCTGCTTGATCCGCGGTCGGGCACCGACGTCGAGCAGATCGTCGCGGAGTTGAACGAAGCCATCGACCCTCGGCGCTTCGAGGCGGCGTGGCGTCATGCCATCGACAGCTTCAGCACCCTCAGGACGTCGTTCACCTGGGAAGGGCTGGAGTCACCGACGCAGCAGGTCGAGCCGACGGTGGACTTCGCGCTCAAAGTCGAGGACCTGCGGTCGCTCGGCGCAGCGGACCGGGAGCGCCGTCTCGACGAATTCCTGCGCAGCGACCGACGGGAGGGGTTCGACCTGTCACGCGCCCCTGCGATGCGGGTGACGCTGTTCCAGCTCGCCGACGCGCAATTCCGGATGGTGTGGACCTTCCACCACATCCTCATCGATGGCCGGTCGTTCGAGACGATCCTCAATCACGTCTTCGGCGAGTACGCCGGCGTCGCGGCTCCGGTGGAGGACCGTCCGTACCGCGAGTACATCGAGTGGATCGCCAGGCAGGATCCCGAGGCGGCTCGATCGTTCTGGAAGCGCGAGCTCTCCGGATTCACGGCACCGACGCCACTGCCCATCGGAGCCTCGTCGCCCGCCGAGGGACGTGGTTTCGACCAGCGCGAAGTGCAGCTCTCCGTGAAGACCACCGAGTCGCTGCGCCGATTGGCGACGCGCGAGAAGGTGACGCTCAACACCGTGGTGATGAGCGCATGGGCGCTGCTCCTGTCCCGTCACAGCGGCGAGACCGACATCGTGTTCGGAGCCACGAAGACTACCCGGCGTGGGAGCCTGCCCGGCGCGGAATCCATGGTGGGTCTGTTCCTGGCGACGGTGCCGGTCCGGTTCAGCGTCGATCCGGAAGCACGGCTCGGCGACTGGCTCCGCGAGGTGCGTGAGAGGTGGGTGGCGATTCGCGGCCACGAGCTCCTGCCACTCGTCGAGATCCGGCAGCTCAGCGAAGTCGGTGGTTCGAGCTCGCTCTTCGATTCACTCGTCGTGTTCGAGGAGTACCAGTTCGGTACGCGGCTCTCCGCTCAGGGCGGCCCGTGGACCAACCGTCGCTTCCGCATCCTCGAGCAGACGGGGATTCCGCTCAGCCTTCTCGCCTACGGCGACGACGGCCTGCTGCTCCGCCTCGAGTACGACGTCGAGCGCTTCCCATCGGTCGTGATCGCACGGCTGCTCGGTCACCTGGCCACCATCCTCGAGGCGTGGGCGAACGACGCGAGCATCCGCGTGTGGGAGACGCCGATGCTCACCGACGAGGAGCGAGAGACACTCCTCGTACGCTGGAACGACACGACCCGCGAGTATCCGGCAGACGAGACCCTCGCGGCGCTCGTGGAAGCGCAGGTGGAACGCACGCCCGACGCTCCGGCGGTCACGCACGGTGAAGCGACGATCACCTACCACGAGCTCAACGCCCGGGCGAACCGGCTCGCGCGGGAGCTCCGCCGCCAGGGTGCAGCACCCGACACGCTCGTCGGGCTGGCCGTCGAGCGCTCGATCGACATGATGGTCGCCCTCCTCGCCATCATCAAGACGGGCGCCGCATACGTTCCGCTGGATCCCATGTTTCCGCGCGATCGACTGGCGTACATGGTCGAGGACAGCGGCCTGCGCCTGCTCGTCACCCAGGCGAGCGTCCGTGAATCGCTCCCGCCCTTCGACGGTGCGGTCGTGGATCTGGACGCACCGACCTGGCAGTCGGAGAGCGATGCGAATCTCGACGTTGACGTCGATGCGCTCTCGCTTGCCGTCGTCATCTACACCTCCGGCTCCACGGGGCGTCCCAAGGGTGTCCAGGTCAGTCGCGGTGCGCTGATCAATCTTCTCTGGTCCATGCGGGAGTGGCTCGCACTCGACTCGCACGATCGGGTGCTGGCCATCACCACCATCTCGTTCGACATCGCCGGCGCGGATATCTGGCTCCCCTGGCTCGTCGGCGCGCATACCATCGTCGCCAGCCGGCAGGCCGGCGCTGACGGCGACCAGCTCCGCGCGCTGATCGAGCGGCACGACATCACCTTCATGCAGGCGACCCCGATCAGCTGGCGACAACTGCTCGCCGTGGGCTGGCAGGGGAAGCGCGATCTCCAGGCGGTCTGCACCGGTGAGGCGATGCCGCCGGAAGTCGCCGAAGGACTGCTGCCGCGGGTGAAGACGCTCTGGAACCTGTACGGCCCCACGGAAACGACCATCTGGTCCACCGGCACGCGGGTCACGGATACCGCGAGGGCTTCGGTGATCGGCCGTCCGGTCGCCAACACCCAGTGCTACATCCTCGACGAACGTCGCCAGCCGGTACCGATCGGCGCGATCGGTGAGCTGTACATCGCCGGCGACGGATTGGCGCGCGGCTACCTGAATCGTCCCGACCTCGACGCGGAAAAGTTCGTCCCGGACCCCTTCTCCCCGTACGCGGGCACGCGGATGTATCGCACGGGAGACCTGGCCAGGCACACGACGACCGGGGAGATCGAATGCCTCGGGCGCACCGACCATCAGGTGAAGATTCGCGGCTTCCGGATCGAGCTCGGTGAGATCGAGGCTGCGCTACGTGAGCATCCCGACGTCCGCCAGGCGGTCGTCATCGCGCGCGAGGATCGCCCGGGAGAGAAGCGACTCGTCGGGTATGTCGTGACGACGACCGAAGCGCTCGACGTGTCGGGACTGCGCGCGCATCTCAAGCGGAGCCTGCCGGAGTACATGGTTCCGGCGGCCTTCGTTCGCCTCGAGTCCTTCCCGCTGACTGCCAACAGCAAGATCGATCGGAAGGCGCTCCCGGCTCCGGATGCGGGCTCCGCGCTCCCCACGTCGACGCGCGTTCCTCCACACACCCACGTGGAGAAGCAGCTGAGCGAGATCTGGGAGGAGCTGTTCGACCTCCCCGAGGTCGGCGTCCTCGACGACTTCTTCGACCTCGGTGGTCATTCCATCCTGGCAGTGCAGATGGTCACGCGCATCGGCCGGACGTTCGGCAAGCAGCTTCCCCTGAACGCGCTGTTCGAATCCCCGACCATCGAGCAGCTCGCGCGGCACATTGGGGAGGCCGACCGGTCGTTCGGGCAGCACTCGCTCGTGACGATCCAGGCCACGGGGAATCGGCCGCCCATCTTCTGGATTCCTGGCGGTGCCGCGCTCGGCCTCTTCCGTCTCCGTCATGTGGTGCGGCGGCTCGGACCGGACCAGCCCGTGTACGGCCTCGGCTCGAATCCTCCGCCCACGCTGGACCAGGTGGAGACCGTGGAGCAGAGAGCGCACAACTACCTCGAGCTGGTGCGCAGGGTCCAGCCGCATGGGCCGTACTGCTTCGCGGGATTCTGCGCCGGGGGTCGCGTCGCCTACGAGATGGCGCAGCAGCTCGCCGCCGCGGGCGAGCCGGTCGCCTTCGTCGGGATGATCAACACGTCGTTCCCGAACTATCCGACGGGCCGGCTCAACCAGCTTCTGATGAAGCTGCAGCGCCTGCGATATCAGATTCAGGCGGCGAGATCGAATGGCATGAGTGTGATGCGTTGGCTTCGCGCCAAGCTCGCGGAGCGCCGGCTCGCGCGAGCCGGCAACCAGGAGCACGCCCCCTCGGCCGAGCAGGCCGGCACGTCCGCGGTCGACAGCGCGACGATCGCCCGCAACGAGGCGCTGCTGAATGCCACGGTCGAGGTGTTCGAGCGCTATCAACCGCGACGCTACGACGGCGCACTGTCGCTGTTCATGTCGAACGATCCGGCGTACGCGGGGCTCAGTCGCTCGCTCGACTCGCGGTACGAATGGATCCGCCACTCAGGGTCGTCGAAGATCCGCTACTTTCCGGGCGGACACGACGAGGTGTTCGGCTCGGCCGAATCCGGTCCCTTCGCCGACCTGTTGAAGGAGGCGCTGGACGAGGCGCTAGCCGGACTGGGGCACGCTGTGGCCTGAAGCGAATGGCGCCTCACGGCGCGCTCGGTCAGAAACCGGCGAGGACTTCCGCGCGCGGTGCGGTGGTAGCCGGCAGCTTCAGCACGCCGAACGGCTTGTCGCGCACAACGATCTCGGCGCGTCCGCCACTCTCCCGCGCCCATCGCTCAAGTGTGGCCTGTTCATCAGAGCGAGACAGGTCATCGAGGAGAATCGTGCAGCCCGGCGCGAATGCCGTCCGCATGATGGGCAGCAGTCCGTAGCGACCGCCATGCGTCGCAGCCGGCGGACCGTCGCAGATGACGAGCGCGTAGGGTCCGCTGCCCGCGAAGTCGTACCACGCGAACTCTCCGCGCTCCGTCAACGGCGCATCAACCACCATCGCCGTGTCGGCCAGTCCTGCGCGACATATCGCGGCACGTACGCGCGTTGCCCACTCCGGGATGTGCTCCAGGGCGGTCACCGTGCGGCCCTGCCGCCTCGCGACCGCGGCGAGGGCGATCGTCGAAAGCCCGCTGCCGCATTCCAGGATGTCGCCGGCAGCATCGAGATCTCCGGCGGTGCGGATCATGGCGCCGAGATACTCGTGCTGCGCCGAGTATCCCTCGTTCCCCCAGCCATAGATCAACGCGCGCAGGGCCGCCGGATCGTGCGCCATGCGGAGTGGATCGTGAATCAACCGCCGCACGCTGCGACC
>DASURJ010000935.1:0-6812 GCA_036280115.1 Gemmatimonadaceae bacterium | reverse complement strand
GACCCCGTCGGCCGGCGGATTGGCTACCCGTATCCGAGCCCGTGGATCACCGTCGTCGGCGTCGTTCCGGACGTGAAGCTCGATAGCCTTCGCGACACCTCGGCCGTCGCGGTGCTGCTGCCGTTCGCTCAGCGCTCGCGGATCACGCCGCCCGAGGTGTCCATCGTCGTCCGATCGAATGCCGATCCGGACGCGGTCGCGCGGCATCTGCGCGACGTCGTCAACTCGATCGATCGCAGCGTGCCCGTGACGTCGGTGCGCACCATGACCGATGTGATCGCGCAGTCCGTGGAGCGGCCGCGTTTCACCACGCTCCTCGTCGCGCTCTTCGCCCTGTCCACGCTGCTGCTTGGCGCGACGGGCATCTACGGCGTGATGAGCTACGTCGTGAGTCAGCGCGCGCAGGAGATGGGCGTGCGCGTGGCCCTCGGCGCGACATCGGGTGACATCGTGCGGCTCATCGTTGGGCGCGGAGCCGTGCTGGCTCTGGCAGGTGCCGCAGTCGGCTGTGTCGTCGCCCTCGGGACGACACGTCTCCTGACGTCCCTCTTCTACGGTGTGTCGCCCACCGACCCGCTCACGTTCGCCACCGCGGTCGTCGTATTCGTAGGTGTTGCCGTTGTCGCGAGCGCGGGGCCGGCACGTCGGGCGACGCGCGCGGATCCCGTCGAGACACTGCGCGGAGCGTGAGCCCCTCACCTCGGCGGCGCGGCGCTACTTGCGCCCGCCGCCGATGCGTTTCATACATGAGTCTGCGTCGGGCGCGCGACGCGGCGCCTCGGCGCGAGTCGAGTATCACGATGCCGTGAGTGGGGTGGCATGATGAACCCATTCATCCCCCTGACCGTGGCCGCGTGCTTGGTCGCGGCTGGCTGCACGGGAAGCAGTGAGCGGAATGACGCAGACGCAGGGGCGCAAACCGCCGATGGCGGCGCCGCGAAGACCACCAGCTCCGCCCGCAGTGCCTGCGATCTGCTGACCGCCGAAGAGGTCGAGGCGGTCCATGGCCAACCGATCGTCGCCAGACCCGGCGACGCCGGCAGACCATCACACTCCACCTGCCGCTACGTGTCCCCTGCGGACGAGAAATTCGACCTGGTGGCCCTGACCGTCCATTGGAGCGGCGGCAAGGAGGAGTGGGACCGACAGCAGGCGGGACGAGGGATCGGGGTCGCAATGATGCGCAAGGAAGGGATGGAGGTAGACAGTATGACGGCCCCCGATCCTCTCGCGGGGATCGGCGACGCTGCGTACTACAACACCTTGCTCCCGTCGCTGGTGCTCGAGGGCGACATCCTGCTCGAGTTCCGGTTCAACCTCAGGAACGCTCGTGAGAGCTTTCCGGTGCTCGCGAAGAAGGCGGTATCGCGACTGTGATCGCGCCCGATACGCTCTGGCAGGCGCGGTGGAGCGAGCGTAGCCTAACGCGACGTCGGTTCCTCCAGGTCCTCGGTCTCTCCGCCGCGGCCTATCCGGTGATCGGTTGCCGGGGAGCCGAAGGCCCGCCAGGCGACGCGGCGCCCGCTCCGGACGCGCCGCCGTTCTCGGTGTGGCGAGAAATTCGCGACGCGGTACGCACCAGTCCGGACCACCTCGCCGCGCGCGCCGCGCGCCTGGTCGAAGCACGCGATCCGGAAGCCATCTTCGCCTTCGTGCGCGATCAGATCGCGACGTATCCGACTCGGCCCGACGGCTTTGGGACGCGCTCGGGTGACGTCGTGGGGGCGATGCGCTGGGGCATCCATGGCACGTTGCGGTGCGGCGCTGGCACACCGCGCGAGAAAGCGGAGCTCCTCGCCAAGCTGTATCGCGACGCGGGCTTCGACGCAGAGGTCGTGGCCGGTCAGCTCGATCCGGCCGTCGATGTGCGGCGAATGTTCTTCCGCCGCATCGAACGCGTCTTCGCGCCGGAGGTTACCCAGGATCGGATTCAGAGCTGGGCGCGGGCGATGGACGCGCGGCAGTCGGCGCCGCGTCCCGTCCTCGACGAGAACGCTGGCGAGAGCACCGCCCTGGCGGACAACATCCTCGCCCAGCTTCCGCCCGACGCCGCGGCACCGTCTTTCGACTTCTCGCTCACCCGCGTGCCGATCGTGCGGGTGACCGTTGGCGCCGCCGAGCGGTACGCCAATCCGCTCGTGCCCGATGCCGCGTTAGGCGATGCCCGCGCGGACCGGATCGCGCGTGCTCCGCGCGCACACGCGCTGCGCCCGCTCGAGGTCGCGGTGCAGGTTGCGAACACCGATGACCCGACGCGACGCGTCACGGTCGCGGAAGCGACGTGGCCGTTGGAGGACGTGGTGGGACGCCGGATCGTTCTCCAGTTCGTTCCGGTGGGTGACCTCAGGGCGGCGCTCGAGGTCCCCGCGACGCGAATCCGCGCGTTCACCCCGGTACTGGCGTTGGACGACGTGCACGCGCCGCGCGACGCGTTGATCGAGCGCGCGGTCGTCGGCTCCGTGGTAACCGTCGGTGGCGACGTGATCGCCGTGGATGACCGAGGACGCCTTCAACTCAACGGCGACGTGGTGGCGACCGACGCCCCCGCGCCCAGCAGCGTGGCCGCACTGGACGCGGAGGCATGGGCCAGCGGCTTCCCAGTGGTCCGGTTGCGCGTCGCGGCCCGGGATAGCGCAGGCGCGCCGGTGCTCGGACTCCAGGCCGACGCGTTCAGCATCCGAGAGAATGGCGTCGCGGTGCCGTTCCTCGTGCGCGAAAGCGTACCCCCGCCGCCGAAGCTGCTCCTGTTATTCGACCTCTCGCGTAGCCTGCCCGCGGACTTCCGCGGCGCGGGCGCCGGGGCAGTCGCACGACGTGTCGCCGAGGGCGTGCTCGCGCAACACCCCGATGCGGCGTTCCAGGTCGCCTCGGTGACCCTCGGCTCCGCTACCGGCGAACGTCGCTGGATGCAGGACCCGGCCCAGGTCGAGACCGCGGCCAGGCGTCTGACGAGCTGGGGGTCGGCCTTCTGGTCGGCGTTAGGGTCGGCGCGGCGCATCGGGGCCAACGTCGTGGTGCTGATCACCGACGGCCAGAGCACCGACACGCCGGAGCAGCTCGCGACGGCGCGCGAACACGTGGCATCTGGGCCGCCGGTCATCTGCGTTGCGGTGGGTGACGTGCGCCGGCAGGCGCTGGACGAGATCGCGGCGCTCACGGGCGGCGCGGTGTTCGAGGTGCAAAATCAACAGCAGACGGTGGACGCGATCACGCGGCAGCTCGCGGGCCGGGCCGAACGCCCGATCATCATCGAGTACGAGGCACCGCGTGAAGGGCCGAGCGAGCGAACTGTCGAGGTGCGCGCGGGGTCAGCCACCGGAACGGCGCGCTACACCGTGCCCGCACCTAACGATCGCCTTCCCACGCCGGCCCTCGCGGGCATCTACCTCGTGATCAGGAGCGATGGCCGTGAAGTGATCCGGACACTCGCGGGCGTGATGCCGGAGCGCGTCAATTCGCGGACCTCCGTAGACCAGGCGACACGCGACGATGTGCGCGCTGCCCTCCTTGGCGCGACGCTGCTATCTGTCGAGGCTGGGGCGCCGACGCTCTCCGCCTGGCTCGACGACATGCTCACCGCCCGGCTCACCTGGGCGCCCCTGTGGGAGGCTGCGCAGCGGAACGAGCCCGACAGCCTGGCCCGGGCCATCGAAGCCGGTGTGCGGGTGGTTCCGAGTCATACGCTCCTCCTGCATCCCCCGCTCGAACAGAGCGACAACGCCCTCACGTTCGAGACGGGGCCACGCTTCGTGCTGCTGCACGAGCGACCGATCTACACGGGCGGTGTCCTTCGTACCGCCGATGTACTGCCGTCGAGTGGCTGGGCCACCGCGGCCGCCGACCCTCGTGAGGCGTTTCGGCTGACCACTCGCCGGACGGCTCGGCTCGCGGTTACCGAGACCACGCTCTACGCGGATTCAACCGGGACGCGTCTCGCGGGGCGACCGGTGCAATACGTGCCGCCAATCGGCACGGCCGACCGCCGCAGTACCGCTGCCGAGTGGGTGAAGGTGCTGAGCAGCTTCAGCGGGCGTCACCGCCTCGTCCCGGCGGACGAGGGCCCGTTCGCGTTCTGGGCTGTCGACCGGTCTGGCTCACTGCTCGGCGTCCTTCCGGACGGCAGTGGTGGCGGGATCAGCAAGGACGCGAACCAGCAGTGCAAGGCGATCAATCAGGGCGCGGCGCTGTCCAAGCTCGCGCACACGCTGCTCGGGTTGCCGTTCTCCTACGGGGTGCTCATCCTGTACGCGAAGGCGGTCGCGAAACAGTACTTGCGCGCCGCAGCGATCGTCGCCGCGCTGGGCGAGGGCACGCCAGACACGCCCATGTGCGGCAAGGCCAGTGATTTCATCTGCGACCTGCTCAAGGACACGCTGACCAACGCGCCTCCGGGAAAGCCAATCGGTGTGTTCGACGACCTGATGGAATCGGCAACTGGAGACGGGCCACTCGACTGTCCGTGGTGAGGACGCCGGGCCGCGTGACGGTCCGGTATCACACATACCGATGACGCGGTGTTGGCTCGTCGCGCGTGAGATCAGCGCAGCCGCGGCGTGAGCTCGCCGTGCGCGAACCTCCACTGCTGGGACAGCATTGCTGACGCGGGCTGCGCGACCGTGAACGTCGCGCGTGGGTCACGCGCCGCCTGCAGCGTCACGCGCTCACCCGTAATCACCGCGAGTCGCATGAACCGCGGTCCACCACTCAGCGACGCCTCGGGGATGCGGAGTGTGACGATCGCCCCCGGCTCGACGCGACCGAGCAACCACTCGCGACGCTCACCGATGAGATAGACGTGCACGTGCTCGCGCGCGTCGTTGTCGAAGCGGATTGTAGGCGGGCGAGTCGCTTCTATCGTTGTCGGCACCGCGAGCGCTGGCCGCGACCGCGCGCGGACGCAGGCGCCAGACACGAGCGTAAGGACCATCGTCGCAACGAGTGAAACGGCAGCACCGGTACGTGGCGTAGTCATGACAACCTCCGTGAGGTGGACCGGGCGCGCCTGGCGCCTCTTCCCATAGCGCGTAAAACGCGAAGGAACCCACTCACGGGTCGTGCTGTCCAACCGTCAGCGGGAGTCCCCAGCCTCGACCGATCATGCCCTCGACCCCACCAGAGATCGCTGCCCCTCCTTCGCCGGCCTCGCCGGACGAGCATGGTCCTGCGACGCACGCGGTGACCGAGCTGCTGCGCGCCTGGCGCGCGGGCGACGCTCAGGCGAGCGAGTCGCTCGTGCGGCTCGTGTATTCGGAGCTCCGACGGCAGGCACAGCTCGCGCTGCGCAACGAGGGAGAGGGACATACGCTCCAGCCCACGGCGCTCGTGAACGAGGCGTGGCTGCGACTCGGGGCTCAGCACGTTTCACCGTGGCAGAGCCGCACGCAGTTCTTTGCGATCGCCGCGCAGATGATGCGACGGGCATTGGTGGACCACGCGCGCACCCGCCGCGCGATCAAGCGGGGAGGCGGCGCCGTGCAGGTCTCGCTCAGCGGCGCGAGAGCGGCCGAGGATGCGGCGCTCGACGCGGTGGATGTGATCGCGCTGGACGACGCGCTCGCGCGCCTCGCCGCTCTCGATCCACAGAAGGCCCGGCTCGTGGACCTGCGTTACTTCGCCGGACTCAGTATCCCCGAAGCCGCCGCCGTGCTCGGCGTCTCGCCGGCAACGGTGGGTCGCGAGTGGGCCGTTACGCGCATGTGGCTTCGCCGCGAGCTCGCGGGATGACGACGCCCGTCGGCGGCGCGAGTGCCCCGGGTGCATCGGGTGCATCGGGTGCATCGGGTGCGTCGCGGGCCATGACGCCCGACCGATGGCGCGCCGTGGACGCGATCATCAAGGGCGCGCTCGCCTGCGAGCCCGCCGGGCGCGACGCGTTCGTGGCCGACGCCTGCGGCGCGGATGCCGACCTCCGGCGGGAGGTCGCGTCACTCCTCGCCGCACACGATAGCGCCGACGACGACTTCCTCGAGCGGCCGGCTCCCGAGGCGCTTGGCCCGTTAGGCGCTCTGGTACCGCTCGCGGAGCGGCTCGCGAAGGCACTCGAGGGTCGATACGCGATCGAGCGCGAGCTCGCCCACGGCGGCATGGGGCGGGTGTACCTCGCGCGCGACCTCAGGCACGACCGCCGCGTGGCCATCAAGGTGTTGCGTGAGGAGCTCGCGGCGGCCGTCGGGGCCGAGCGGTTCCTCGAGGAGATTCGTGTCACGGCGTCGCTGCAGCATCCCCATATCCTGCCGCTCTTCGATTCGGGGAGCTCCGAGGAGCTGCTGTGGTACGTCATGCCGTACGTCGAGGGGGAGACGTTGCGGTCGCGACTCACACGTGAGGGACGGCTACCGGTGGCCGTGGCGGTGCAGCTCGCGCGCGAGATGGCGGACGCGCTCGAGCACGCACACGCTCACCGCGTCGTTCACCGCGACGTGAAGCCGGAGAACGTTCTCCTGCACGGTGAGCACGCGGTCATCGCTGATTTCGGGATCGCGCTCGCGCTCGAGCACGCCGGTGGCGAGCGCCTGACGCGTACGGGCATCATGATCGGCACGCCGCAGTACATGGCGCCGGAGCAGGCGTCGGGCGACCGCGCGATCGACGCACGCGCCGACGTCTACGCCCTGGGGGCGGTGTTGCACGAGATGCTCGCGGGGGAGTCGCCGTTCGCGGCGGGGTCGCAGGCGGCCGTGCTGTGGCGCGTGAGGAACGAGCCGGCGACGGCGCTGGCGAACCATCGTGTCGACGTTGCGCCCTTCCTCGACGCCGCGGTGCAGCGGGCGCTCGCCAAGCGGCCGGAGGACCGGTTCGGAAGCGGGGCCGCG
>DASURJ010000934.1:0-2843 GCA_036280115.1 Gemmatimonadaceae bacterium | reverse complement strand
ATACCCGCCGCGCGTCGTTGATGGAGTCGAGCGAGCAGCACGGACGGTCGGGCACGTCGTCGCCGTAACAGAACAGCTTCATCGTCGCGCCGATGACGGCGTAGCCCCGCTCGACGAGCATCGCCGCGGCGACCGATGAATCGACGCCGCCAGACATGGCGACCAGCACCCGCTCGCGCATCGTCAGCTCGCGACCCCCGAGAGACGTCGCGCCTTCGCGATGAGCGCGGGGAAAAGCTCGACCACGCGTGCGACGGACTCCGGCGTGGTCAGCGAGCCGAGACTCATGCGCACGGCGGCGACGGCCAACTGGGGGCGAACGCCCATGGCCTGCAGCACGTGCGATGGCGTCACGCTCCCGCTCTGACAGGCAGACCCCGACGACGCCGCGACCCCGGCGAGATCGAGCGCCATGAGCAGCGACTCGCTGTCCGTTCCGGGCACCGAGAGGTTGAGGATGTGCGGCGCACGCGGCGCTCCTCGCCCGTGCACGACGGCGTCAGGGATCTTTGCCAACAACCCGGCCTCGAGCTCGTCGCGGAGCGCACGCAGGCGCTGACACTCCGCCTCGCGCTCCGCGACCGCGAGCTCCGCCGCGCGGGCGAGCCCCACGGCGGCGGCAACATTCTCGGTGCCTGGCCTGCGTCCGCGATCCTGCGAGCCGCCGTGAAAGAGCGGGTCGATCCTGGTGCCGCGACGAATGAAGATCGCGCCGATTCCCTTGGGCGCGCCGATCTTGTGGCCCGAAATCGTGAGGAGATCGACCGGCAGCTTCCGGAGATCGATCTCGATCTTGCCGAACGCCTGTACGGCGTCCGTGTGCATAACGCCGCCGCGCGCCTTTACCTGCTCTGCAACCTCGGGAACGGGCTGAATTGCGCCGGTCTCGTTGTTCACCCACATCACCGTGCACACGGCGATGCTGTCGTCGATCAGGGTGGCGGCGGCCTCCATGTCGATCACGCCGTCCGGGGTGACGGGGAGCATGCGCTCCGTCACGCCGTCGCGCGCCGCGTAATGGACGGTGGCCAGGACGGCCTTGTGCTCGATGGGCGTTGCCGCGATGACGTTCCTTCCCTTGCTGCGCTGCGACCGGAGGGGCCCGAGCACGGCGAGGTTGTCTGCTTCGGTTCCGCCGGAGGTGAAGCAGACCTCGTCCGGCTGGGCCCCGATACAGCGCGCAAGGCGCTCACGAGCCTCATCGAGCGAAGCGCGCGCTTCACGCCCCCAACGGTGAACGCTCGACGGGTTTCCGAAGCGTGGGCCGTAGAAGGGCTCCATGGCCTCGAAAACCTCGCGGCGAACGGGGGTGGTTGCCGCGTGGTCGAGATAGACGGGCTGTGGCATAAGTCAATATATCCGTTCACGATGCCGCGGAAAACCGCCGGGCGGAGATCACTCCGCAGCGAGATGACAACTCGACCGACGAATCCAGCTGTCCGCGCTATGCACCCACCGTACGGCCGAAACCATTCCGGAGTTGTTCACAACCTGCTCGACCGTGAGGTGGTCAAGAATCTCGTGATGAAGATGGTGGAAGCTGAGCGGCGTCGACGCCGGTCTCGCGCTACGGGGCGTTGTTGTTTACGCGACCGGTTCAGTCGAGCACCAGCTTCCCCCGCCTGAACCTCGCCAGGGCGCCGGCAATCACAATGACAGAGAGCACCGTGAGGATCGCAACCGCGTACACCTCGATCCTCGCTTCACCGAGAGCGCCCACTCGCGTTGCCAAACGAAACCGCATCTCCGGTGACAGCGCATTGAACGCGAGCAGCGGGCCCATCGTCAGCACGATGATCGCGATCCCAAACGCCTGCTGCGCCTGCTTGACCGTGGACGCCCGCAGCGAGATGAACACACCGATGCCGGCCATGAGCAACGACGCAAGGATCGTGAGGACGATCGTCGCCGCAAGGCGCTGAGCGCCGAACAGGATCGGCGCACTCTCCGGATGGGCAATGTTCACCGCGATGAGCCCGAGGACGAGGTTCGCCACCGCGAACCCGAGACCGTACAGCACGGCAGCGATGATCTTTCCGATGACGATCGCGGAGTCGGAGAGCCGGCTCGCGAGCAGCGTCTCGAGCGTATGGCGCTCCCGCTCTCCCGCTACCGAGTCGGCGATGAGCGACGACACCATCGTTGCGGCGAGGAACGGCCAGTACGCCACGATGATCTTCGACTGCACCCACTCGGGCCCGAGCTGCACCGGCGCCACCACGCCCAGGATGAGGGCGAGAATGAGGGCCGAGAGTCCACCGCGCCGCAGCGAGAGCAGCTGGTCGCGGAACTCCCGCCACTCCTTCCACACCACCGTCCAGACGTCGCGAATCACAGTCCTCCTCCGTTCGCGCTCCCGTCCGAGCCCATGAGCTCGAGGAACGCGTCCTCGAGCGTGGCACGGGCCTTACGAACTTCCTCCACACCGACGTCGCGCTGAACGAGCAGTGCGATGATGGGCGCGGTGCTCGCCCCCGGCTCGAGTGACAGCGTCAATCGCCCGTTGTCCGCGCTGACGGAACGCACATCGGGACGGTCTCGCAGCAGCGCCACGACGTCGTCAGGCAGGCCGTGCGTTACGATCTCCACCTGGCCCGTGTCGCGACGCGCGCGCAGCGACTCAGGGCTCCCGACGGCGAGCAGGCGCCCGCCTCGAATCACACCGACCTGCGAGCAGAGCCGCTCCGCCTCGGCCAGGTTGTGCGTGGTGAGAAAGACCGTCACACCTTCCTGTGCGGCGAGCGCGCTCAGATCCTCGCGCAGCCCGACCGTCGAGACCGGGTCCAGTCCGGACGTCGGCTCATCGAGGAACACCAGCTCGGGCCGATGCAGCACCGCGCGGG
>DASURJ010000933.1:0-11770 GCA_036280115.1 Gemmatimonadaceae bacterium | reverse complement strand
CACGCCGTGCAGGTTCGCCACGATGCGCTCGGTGATGGCGGTCGGGTCGAGCTCGAGGGCGCACCAGAGGATCGGGATCCCAGCGCCGGCGAACGCGAGCGCGACCTGGATCGCGAACGAGGTCTTTCCGGCCCCGGTGGGGCCGGTGACGATCACGACATCGCCGGCGTAGCAGCGGCAGCGCTCGGCGAGCAGTGGCCAGCCGGCGGGCCACTGGAACAGCGGCAGCGAGCGGCGCCGGATGATCTGGTCGACGCACTGCGCGGGCGTCAGGAACTCGTCCTTGGTGCCGAGCTTCTTGTTCTGCTCGGCCGCCGCAGCGGACCACGCCTCGGTCAGCTTGGCGTTCGGCCGCATCCCCGGGAACGGGATCACGTTGTCCGGCGCGTCCGCGCCGCCGAAGGCGTCGTCGTCGATCATCGGCCGCCGAACCCGAGCTCGTCGGCCAGGATCGTGGTGAGCGCGGCGCGGGTCGCGGCCTGGAGGCCCGGTTCTCGGCTCTCGCGTGGGCCGGCGACGTTGAGCGTCACGATGCGGCTGTCGAGCAGCCAGTCGAGAACGATCTTGCGTCCGAGCGGCACCGGCGCCTTGCACAGCGCGCACGTCTCCGTCGGTGCCAGCAGCGAGAGCAGCTGGATGCGGAGCTGGAGGGCGAGCTCGGAGCGGGTCACTTGGGACTCTTCGGGTTCTGCTCTCCGTCGCGCCAAACCATTCCGAGGTGGGCCTGATATCCGTCGAAGATCTCGTAGTGCCACCACTGTTTGTGCTTGCCAAACCACGCGACGACCACGCGAGGCATGGTGTCGTGAACGAATACGGAGACAACATGGCACAGGTACTCTGTCGGGCCGTCGTATCCGATCTCCTCCTTGCGGAGCTTGTCTCCGATCTGAGGCGGCCACCAGGGCGGGACTTTGACGGCAACCCTTCTACCTCTGCTCATGGCGCCGCCGCCTCTCCCATGTCGCGCCACCACCGGACCATCTTCGTCGGGTCCAGGCCGGCGCGCACGAGGTCGTTGAGGTCCTTGGTCTCGGTGATCGTCGGGCCGCCATCGCGGTGGATCTGGCCTTCAACGGTGCCGCAGAACAGCCACCCGACCCGGCGCGGGCCGAGGATCCGGACCGCCACCTTGGTCGCCGCGTTCACTTCCTCGTTGACGCTGCGGTCGCCGGAGCCGAGCTTCATGGTGCCGTCCTTCTGCTCGCGCGGAGGGTCCGCCTGCTCGACGATCAGGAGCTGAGCGCCGGGGTAACTCGCGAGCTGGCGCGCCGCGTGGCCGGCGACCAGGCCCATGCACCCCGCGTCGACCGCGCCGAGCACCTGCGCGTAGGGCCACACGTTGAGCGCCGTCAGGTAGTCGACCGCGCCCTCGACGACCACGACGAGTAGCGAGGGGCCAGGGTCGATACACTCGGGGTGCCCGTAGCAGCCGACGAGCTGGCGGACGCCTCCCCGGTCGGCCGGCCCAACGGTCACGCCGCCGAGCATGCCGACGATCTTCGGCTGCCCATCGCGCGGCTCGTACCTGCGGATGCGGATGTCCACGAGCGACCCATCATCCACAGCGCGGACCGGGATCGCAACGCCGGGCACGGAGAGCGATCTGACGAAGCGCGCCATGTCCTTGGTGCGAGATGCTTCGCCGGGCGTGACGCGAAGCGGCGTCTCGCGCAGGTCCTCTAGCTTGCGGAGGCCCACCGGATCGAGCTTGCGCTCGTGTGCGAGGTAGCCGTCAGCCGCCGACCGGGGTGTCTCCTCGCGGCGCACGAGTCGGTCCCACACCCACGCAGCGCGGCGCTTCGCCAGCGCGACGCGCTCGGCCAGAGGAGGGATCGGCGGCAGCGGCGCCCGTGGCACTGCTTTGCTGGCTGCGCCGCCGCCACCGAAGCTGTCGTCGTCCGTCACGCCGGCGATCTCGGCCGCCAGCTCGATCACGCGCGGGAAGTCGGTCCGCGGGTCGAGGCCGTGTCCGAAGGCGACGAGGCGGAGGAGGTCGCCGCCGGCATCGCACGAGAAACAATGCCAGCGGGCGTCACGTGAGATCCCGAACGTCTCGGTGTCGTGGTCGGTCTTGGGGCACCGCCGAGAGCGCAGCCAGCGCCCGCGCCACACGCCCTGGATCCCGAAGTGCTGCAGAACGTCCTCGACCAGCAGCGCGGCGAGGACGGTGTCCTTGTTGAGTGTCATCGCTTCGCGGCCTCGCGCTGACTGATGGCAGCGTCGATCGCCTTCTTGAGACCATCGAGATCATCGCCGCGGAACGTGAGCCAGCTGTGTCGGCCGTGGACCGCGAAGTCAATCCGTAGCTCGCCATTCTCGGCGCGCGCGGAGCAGAAATCCGGCGGGATGCCGTCCCTCATGCCCCGAACCTCGCTTCCTCGGCGGCGGGCTGCGCAGCGTCGTTGGGACGCCGAGGGTCGAGGATGCCGCGCAGCTCCTCGAGTGGCAGTAGGACGCCGCCGGTGACCGCTGGATTGGAACGCCATCGGTCGATAAAGACGAGGGCGCGCTTGATGCGCATGAGCGGCGTCTCGACCGGCGCCTTGCCGCTGCCCTCGCGGAGCTTGTTCGTGACGGCGCGGGCGGTGGGCTTCTCGCCCTGCGCCTTGAACTCGTCGAGGCGCTTGACCTGCTCGAGCTCCGGCAGCTTCGCCAGCTTCGCTGCGGCATCGAGGGAGAGCGCGGCGCCCACCTGGCGCTGGACCTTGGGGTGGAGCTGCAGGACCGCCAGGAGCTTCGGCGCCCGCTCGACCGGGATCCCGAGCCGCGTCGCGGCCTGCTCCCTCGTCGCTCCGTTCCGCATCAGGCGCTCGATCGCTTGGGCATCGCGGAGGGCGTTCTCGGATCCCGGTCGGCGCCGGTTCGTCGCCTCGCGCGTGCAGAACAGCTCGTCCGCGGTGCCCTGCCGGACGACCGCCGGGACCCGCAGCGGCTCGCCCTGATCCTTCTCCCAGAGCGGAGCGACCACGCGCGCAACACGGACCGTCGTCCGGCCTTCGACGACGAGCTTGCGACCCGTTCCGGCCTCGCGCCGGAAGATGACGGGCTTGTCGATCCCGTTGAGTCGCATGTAGTTGATGTATTCCTCGTAGTGCTCCGCGTCGAAGGCGTTGCTCTGGGCGTCGCAGAGCTCGTGCTCGGTCTCGCCGGTGTCGAAGCCGACGATCGTCAGCTCGGCCGGATCGAAGTACCAGAGCGATCCGCGGATGCCGTCGGCCTGCGAGGACTTCTTCTTGGGGGCGGGCTTCTTGGTCACAGCTGGCGACCTCCGCAGTCGTCACACTCGCTGTGGCTGTAGCCGCCTCCGGCATAGCCGGGGTCGTAGCACTTCCGCTTGTTGGGATGATTGCACATGGCCTCGTTGGCCTTCTGCAACCCATCGAGCGCCGCGAGAGCTCCACGTA
This sequence comes from Gemmatimonadaceae bacterium, assembly GCA_036280115.1. Classification (GTDB taxonomy): domain Bacteria; phylum Gemmatimonadota; class Gemmatimonadetes; order Gemmatimonadales; family Gemmatimonadaceae; genus JAJKIV01. The sequence goes on along the minus strand of DASURJ010000933.1, from coordinate 8,363 downwards.
GAGCGCCGCGAGCTTCGTCGATACGGTCACGGTTCTCGTGGACCGCATCGGGACGCAGATCGATCTCTGGCAGCGGGATCTTCACCTGATCACCTCGAACTTTCCTTCGGTGTTGCGTTTCGCGTAGCCCTTGCACTCCAGGGCCAGGAGGCCGCGCCGGAGCGCGTTCTTGCTCGGCCAGTCGTCGGTGGTGATCCCATCCCACCCCGCATCCGGCGGCCTTCCGCTGCGCCGGCACAGGTCGGTCAGATCTCCCAGCGACGGCGCAGCGCGCTTGAACCTGTACCAGTGGCACAGGACGCGGAAGTAGTAGGTCTCCATCGAGGAGAGCGCGGGGCGCGAGGCGGGGACGGGCCTGACCGGGCGAGGCTCGGCGGACTTGGTCATAGATCAACGGCCTTCGTGGTCAAGAGGCGCCCGAGGACGCAGCGCGCATGCCGGAGGCGACCGGACTTGCGCAGCTTCCGCCACACGATCAGGAGCTGGCCGATCTCGCGGCCCGTTGCGGTCGTCGAGATCGGAATGCCCCAGCCCTTGGGGCGAAGACGAACCCGGCGCGGCATGTCAGGCTTGGTCACGAGACGCTCACGATTCCGACACCAGAGTTCGCCACCTCGACCAGCTCGGAGATCGCCATCGCAACGCGGTTGACGTCCGAGAGGCTGGGCGTCATCGAAAAAAACTCGAAAGCGATGCGCTGATCTCGCTCGGTGTACCTGTAGACGACCGTCTGACCGGACTCGTCGTGCACGTCGATGTTGACGCTGCAGCGCCGCTCGACCTCGATCAGAAAGTCGTCCCGTGTCTGTGCGCCCTTGTCACTCATGCCAGAAAAGTGGTACACGCTTCTGATGCGGCCGTCAACTGGTCGCGAATCGGAGAGCACCCAGTGACCCAGAACCAATCGACTTCTCTCGTAAAGACACCGGCCGCCGGCGCCATCGCCAAGTGGAACGCGACCCCCGAACAGGTCCAGCTCCTCAAGAACACGATCGCCAAGGGCACCACCGACGATGAGTTCGCACTGTTCATGACCGTGGCGATGCAGATGGAGCTGAACCCGTTCCTGCGCCAGATCCATGCCGTTCGCCGGTGGGATCCCGAGCAGGAGCGGATGGTCATGCAGATCCAGACCGGCATCGACGGATACCGGCTCATGGCCGAGCGCAGCGGCGTCTACGGCGGCCAGGAGGGTCCGTGGTGGTGCGGCGAGGATGGCCAGTGGGTCGATGTCTGGCTCGCGAAGGCCGCGCCGGCGGCGGCGAAGGTCGTCGTGCACCGCACCGACAAGCCGCGGCCGTTCGTCGCGATCGCGCTGTGGACGGAGTACTTACAGACGAAGAAGGACGGCACGCTGACCGCGATGTGGCGCAAGCGCGGACCGGGGCAGCTCGCGAAGTGCGCCGAGGCGCTCGCGTTCCGCCGCGCGTTCCCGATCGAGATCGGCGGCGGCGCCCACGTCGATGTCGAGATGGACTACATCGAGGCCGAGGCCGTCGAGCAGCCGCAGTTCGTCGCGCCACCGCCACCGCAGGGACCGCCACCGGGCGTGCCGATGTCATCGGCTCAGGTGCCAGCAACCAAGAGCACGAATGTCGTCATGCACAATGCGACCGCCGTCGTGCGCGACACACCGAACGGCCCTGTCGCGGTGACCGTGACCGACACCGGCACGAAACCGACGGAGCAGAAGCGGGGTCCCGGTCGGCCGCCCAAGAACCCGCCGGCGCAGCCCTCGCAGACTCCGGGAACCGACCCGTTCCGCGCGGCGCGCGAGGCTGTGGATGCGAGGGAGGCGGCGCGCCTCGCCGACGCCATGGCCTCGGAGGCGAAGATTGCGGCGCGCCCTACGACGCCGGCAGCTGGGGATTCGAGGGAGTCTTCACCTGCCGCAACCGCGCCGCAGCAGACCGGATCGAGCAGCAGCTCCGCGAGCTCCAGCGCGAACTCCCCGGCCTCGTCGTCAAGCGCGTCTGACCGTGACCGCTGGGGGCAGCCGATCGGGGACCCTACGGCAGGCGCCGCGCCCTCGACCGCGGCCCCAACGCCAACCTCGTCGTCCGCAGCTACCAACTCGCCGGATGCTGGACCTTCACCCGAGAGCAGCTCTACGGCCGATGACGGGTTCGGCGGCGAGGACCCGGCCGACAGCGAGCCGGTGCCGACCGGGGATCCCGGCCTGCAGCTCGTCGCTGACCTGCAGAAGTTCCTCGGCGAATGCAAGTCGCAGAAGGACATGTATGCGGGCTTCGGCGCCTACAAGCGGCGCTCCGCGGAGCTGTGCGAGCAGGGAGATCCGCGCTTCGCGGTACCTTCCGCCGGAAAGCCGGGCGGCGAGCTGGCCATGCGTATGACCACGCTCTGGGCGGAGCGGAAGGCGCAGCTGCCGGTATGAGCGCGCCGGCGCGTTTCATCGGCCCGGAGGTCTCCAACGGAGATCTCTCGAAGGCGCTCCTGGCGGCGAGCCGGGCGCTGCCTCCAGGTCCGCTCCTGATCATGGTCCTCGTGGTCAGCGAGGGCGAAAACGCCGTGACCGTACACTCGGCGTCCAACGTCAAGGACGAGCGGATCCGGGCGCAGATCCTCAAGACCGAGTTGGGGAGTTACACATCATGAGCGCCGAGAAGAAGATGCCGAACGACGAGGCTTCCGAGCGCGCTCGCGCGACGTCCTGGCGGACCGCCCTCAGCATGACCGGCGGAGACCGCCAGGCCGCCTCCGTCATCTCCAAGACCGCCGAGCTGGACGTGATCCGCCGCCTCGTCTCCGCCACGCTGCCCGGAGGCGAGGCCGAGTTCTGGCAGCTCGTCGACAAGGAACTCCGCTCTTGAGGCCCACCGGCTCCAAGGTCCACCGCGCCTGGAAGTGCCCGGCGAGCGCGGTCCTGCCGCAGGGCTACGCGAGCAGCGACCCCTCGCCGGCGGCGCTGCGCGGCACCGCGATCCACGCCTTCCTCGAGCAGGTCGGTAGGGTCGGGCGCGGCGCGGCGCTCGCGGCGGCCCCGGCGGACGTCGTGCCCTTGCTCGAGGCGCTCGACCTCGACAACCTCCCGGTCGGCCTAGCGACCGAGGTGTCCTTCGCCTGGAACTGGCAGGACAGCACAGCGCGCGAGCTCGGCCGCAACCTGCCCAGGCGCGAGGACGGCGGGGTCGACTACGACCACCCGAGCATCCAGCCGCCGGTGGACTGGTCGTGCGAGATCCCGCTGACGATCGACGTGATGGGCGTGGCGTTCGTGGCGGCGCTGGATGTCAACAGGGGCTACGTCGGCGACTACAAGTCCGGCCACTCGAAGTACCCTGCGCCGGACATGTTCGGTCAGACCCTCCTCGCTGCGCTCTGCGTCGCCAAGGTCTACGGCTGCGATGACGTCGTCGTGGAGCTCCTCCACATCCACGACAACGGCGGGCACCACGCGGTGCGGCGGACGGTGAACGAGTGGGACCTGCAGGCGTTCGAGGCGGAGCTGCGGCATTCGATGCTGGCAATCGCCTCGGGTCGGGATCGCGGATTCACGCCTCCACCGGTCGAGGGTACCTGGTGCGACCACTGCCCGGCGTTTCGCAGCTGCCCGGCGAAGCTGGCGCTGGTCCGGGCGATCCCGCAGGAGCTCGTGCAGCTCGGCGTGCGGCCCGACCCGGAGTCCGGCGCGCTGACGCTCACGCCGGGGTCGATCACCGTGCGGAACGTCGCCGCCGCGTGGATGATGAAGGAGGCGATCGAGGGGATCTGCGCTCGCATCGCCGAGGAGTGCTGCTCGGTGGCGGCGTTCGAGCAGATCCCGCTTCCCGACGGGCGTGTGCTGGGCCGGATCATCACCGAGCGCCGCGGCCTCAACGGCAAGGTTGCCGCGGAGCTCCTGCGCGAGCGCCTGGGTCCGGCGGCGGCCGAATACATCGAGGAGAGCGTGACCCTCGATGCGCTCAGGAAGGCGGTCGCCAAGCACCGCCGACCGGGGGAGAAGATCGAGACCAAGGCGGGCGATGGCGTCTACCAGATCGCCCTCGCCGAGATCGAGCAGCGAGGTGGCCTCGAGCTCAAGGTCACGGATGCGGTTCGGCCGCACGTGCCGAAGCGGAAGCCGGGCTGACGGGGTACTAGACCCGACGGTTGTCGTCGGGATGGTGGGTTGCGTTGTCCTCGGTCGTTGTCCAGTCGTGCATCGTGGCATCCTTCCAACGGACACCGTTCATGACGCAGCCCTTACACAGGCTCTTGCGCCCGCGGTGCTTCCATCCCGGGATGAATTCTGCCTTGAACTCGGCCATCCCGATATCCGCAGGGGACCACTCTATCTCGCCGCAGCCGTCGCAGGTGATCTGGATGTAGCGCTCGATCACCGGCGGTACCTCGCGGCTGCGGCACGCCGCGCGCTCTGTGCGTTCAGGATCGCCTGCCGTGCATCGCCGCGACCGTCGATCGCATCCTCGATCCGCTGCAGTGCGTCGGCATCACCCGAGCTGAGCTTCCATGGCGGTCGCTGTTTGGCGTAGCGCGCCCGCTTGGCGACGAAATACTCGTGTTCGCGCGCAAGCTCGGTGACGGGAAACAGCTTGATGCAGCCTCGCATCGCGCCGAGCGTGCGCCCGTCTTCAACCTGAAACCTGATCACATAACGCCCGGTCGCGCCGCAGTGCGGGCATGTCGTGCTGCCGCCCGGGCCGTGGTCATCGGTACCAAGGAAGCGGACGATCTTGGGTAGCGCAGCAACGGTCATGGCCAACGCTCCGTGGACATCAGGTTGAAAGTTCCGACGACAACCATGGGGTTCATAGCCCTACCGCTTCCGGCTCGTCCACAACGACGGTGTCGCAGTCGCAGAGGTTCGCGTCGTTGAGGCAGCCGGGGCACGCCGGCGGGCGCGTGGGCGCCAAGCCGATCCGCGTGTGCTGGTTGCGGAGCTCGGTGTGGCTCGGCGGCGGATCCGGGAACGGATGCTCGCGCTCGAGCGCGCCGCGCTCGTACCGCATGAACCGCACGCCGTTGCGCCGGATCTCGAACGCGCCCGCGCCGTGAAACTCGATCTCGGTCCACGTCAGGAGCTGGTCGCCCAGCTCGACCATCGGGCCGGGCGTGCCGAGGTGCACGATCAGTAGGTCGACGTGCAGCGAGCGCGAGATCGTGAGCTGCTCGCTGCTGTAGATCGCCAGGAACTTGGCTTCGAGCGTCATGTCACCCCTCCTTGATTTGGCTTGGCGCAACGAGTTGCGCATTTGATTGAGCCTCCACGCGCTGACGAACCGGCCGCAGCACGCGGATCATGTCCATCGCGGCCTCGGCGCGCAGGTCGTGCTTCTTGGCCTCCGCCTCGAGTTCGCCCGCGGTCCGGCGGTTCGCGTGCCGGCCGCGGCGGACCCGGTCGGAGAGTTCTCGCCGGTCCCTGGCCTCGCTCTCCAGCTCCATCGCCCGCGACTCGCGCCGCGCCGCCTCAGCCTGCAGGGACTCGATGATCACGACCAGCTCGACCGGGCCGATCTCGGTGAGGGAGATCGTGACGGCTGTGCCGTCGGTGCGGATGCGGGCCTTCATGACGCAACCTCCGCAGGTGCCACATAGCTCGCGGCAAACCCCATCGGAACGCGACCGTCCGCATCGCGCTTCCACGGGATCTCGCGTCGTCCGTGTCTCGAGTTGAGGTCCTCGGGCAGCAGGGCGACCGTGATCACGTGATGGCGCTGCTCGACGAACCAGCCGCGCAGGCCGCGGTAATGGCCATCAACGATGGCAACCTGATCTCCGGCCTTCACGGCTCGTCTCCGTGGCGGGCGTTCCAGGCGGCGGCTATGCCGGCGCGTGCGATCTTGCGCATGGACATGCGCAGGTTGCGGACTACGAATCCCCGCCGGTCAACCGGCGGCGGTTCCATGAGCGCGTAGGTGGCCAGATCTACGGCGTCGCACTTCTCGGCGTCGGTGCCGTACTCGCACACCCACGCCTCGAACTCTCGGATCTGCTCGTCCGTGATCGTCTCGGCGGTGACTTTCATGACACCCTCGGCTCGCTGAGGCGCGCGATCAGCACGTCCAGCGTCTGGTGGATGTGGGCCGCGGTCTGGCCCATGGTGAGGCACTGCATCAGGTACGCCATCGCCAGAACCTGGTTGGCATCGGCGGCCTTCTGGTGCGTGAGGTCCGCGACGGTCAGCACGGTTTGGTGCGCGAGCTGCCAGATCTCGTGTCGCGTCGAGGGCTGCGGCGCGGCGGCCGGCAGGCGGAAGCGGTTGCTCATGACCACACCTCGCGTAGCGAGCGCTGCCAGAGCAGCAGCTCCCAATTCGGATACTCCGGATATCGCTTCGCGTGGTACTCGCCGATGGCAACCCACAGCAGCTGTGCAATGAACTCGGTCATACGTATGCTCCTGTTGTGATTTGACTTTGCGTAACTAGGTGGGATTTTGGTCGGCAGCCTTCCGCGCTGACGCGTTGCGCGCGGCGAGCCTGGCGCCGGCCCGGATTCCGGTGTTGTAGCGGGCGCTACCCAGGACCACGATGCGGTCGTGCTGCACGTCGAAGATCAACTGACCGATGATGACGATGAACGTCACGGCACCTCGTCCTCGCAGATCTCGCGGTCTGCGTCCGGGTCTCCGTCGCGGTCGTCCATGCACTCCTGGATATGCCGCTCGCGCTCCTTGCGGCGCTCCTCGACTTGGCGCTCCTTGCGCTTGACCTCGGCCGACTTGTCGCGATCGGGATCGCGTTTTGGTCGGGCCTCGCTCACGCTGACGAGCCAAGCGAGCAGCGCCCACGTGAGCCAGCGGCGGAGCGTGGCGCCCCAGGCGATGCGGCGGGTCATCGGTGGCCCCTGATCGGACGGATCGAGCGCAAGTACCACTCGACATGACCCGCTTCCGACTTCGGCAGCTTGCGCCTCGCCCAGAGTTCTGCGCTCTTGCGAGTGTTGCCCTCGCCCGTCGTGGTAGCCATATCGCCGGCATTGCTCGCAAACACGCATTCGTACTTTCGTGACATGGTGTGCTCCATTCTGGACGTTGGGTCCGGCGAAGACTGGACTACCTGTGCGACAGGGGTAACGCGAGCGCGAAGCATCGCGCGTCCAGCCCTCGACGGGCGCAACTTCCGCCCTCGGGCGGTTACTCGGCGTGCTCCTCGGCGTCGATCTGCTCCTGGCGCCAGTTCTCGTATCCGTGGCGGCGCATCGCGTCCGCCAGCTCGTCGCTGACCTGGGGCCAGGCCACGAGGATGATCTCGCGGCGCGTGTGGGAGTCGGACAGGAGCGGTGCGGCGAGCGCCGAGGCGAGTTCCTCGGGGACGGTCCCGCTGTTCTGCGAAGCGACATGGTCGAGAAACTGAGCGGCGAGATCAGGCGTTGCGCGAAGCGTGGGCATGTGAGTCTCCTTGGACGTGGCGTCCGGCCAGGGCCCGACCGGGATCGGGGCCTCGACGGGCGCAGCGGCCCTGCGGCGTCAGACGCCGTACTCGCCTCCGAGACCCCACGTGTTTCCGCCGTTGTCGCCGGGGACCACGAGCTTGACCGTGTAGCCCCGCGGGTCACCCTGGAACTTGACGGCGATGGAGTTGCCGCGCGAGCGCTGCGGCAGATCGGCCACGAGCTTGCGGATCCGGGCCTCGATGTTGCGCTCCTGGAGGAGCTCGGCCGCGGTTGCCTCGCGGTTGCACTGGATCTCCTGGAGGCGGTGATGCGTCGTGGCGTGACGCGCGACCAGCGAGCAGATCTCGAGCGTGCGCTGTGTCTTGCCCACGAACTTGGCGATGAGGTCGTTCAGCTCGTGGCCGCGGCGGGTGATCTTGCAATTCGTGACTGGCATGGTGTGCTCCGTTCTGACTTGTCGTCGGTTGCTGCGCGTTTATGGTTCGCGGCGTCTACGCTGACGAGCACCGGAGTGCTCGGCACCGTGGGCGCAGCGGCCCGGAGTGCTACGCGGTCTTGCAGCGGAATCGGTCCAGGTAGCTCGCGTCGGCGGTGAACGGATCGGCCTGATTCGACATGGGGTCGATGCGAAGCTTGCCGTTCTTGAACACCCTGACGACTCGCACGTGACGGAACGGGTAGGCCGAGGCGGCATCCATCGGCGCGCCGTACAGGAGTTGATCGCCGCGCTGCGCGGAAGCGAGGACGTCGGCCCACGTGGTGAACGTTCCGGTCAGCTGGGCGATCGCCGCACGGCATTTCGCGGCGATGGAGTCGAGCGCTGCGGCGTGGCCGCGCATCTCGTCTCGCTCCTCGGTGCGCCGTGCATGCGATGCTCGCTTCGCTCGGAGTCGGGCGTCGTCCGCGGACGCTGACGCCTCGCTCTCGAGCTTCTCGGCGAGGTACGCGAGCCACTGGTCATCGGTCATCTTCGCGCCGCGGCACGTGCCGCAGGGATCGCTCGGCGAG
>DASURJ010000932.1:0-2017 GCA_036280115.1 Gemmatimonadaceae bacterium | reverse complement strand
CCGCTGGTGAGAGTAGCTGGGCGTCCGGTGGAGGAAGGAGCGGCGCGCTTCTCGAGAAAATCCGTCAAGTCTGCATCTGGCGTTGTTCTTTCCCATCGCGGCGGAGGGGCTGGCCTCTCTGTCGGGACGCCTGCGATTCCTCGACTGCGGCCCTTCGGGCCTCCGCTCGGAATGACCTGCGATTCCTCGACTGCGGGGCCTGGCTGCGCCCGCTCCGAATGACAACGGCCGCCGCCGGGATGTCGGGTGCCGGATCGCGTCTTGCACGGCGGACGTCCGGATGACGGCCGCCGACCTCCTCGATGCCCCCGGGGCCAACACGACGCCGGTGTTCCTCGCGCGCGGCGTGTCCAAGGTCTACGAGATGGGCGACGTAAAGGTGCACGCGCTGCGCGACGTCGATCTCGATCTGTACGAGCGCGAGCTGCTGGTGCTGCTCGGCGCATCGGGGAGCGGGAAGAGCACCCTGCTCAACATCCTCGGTGGGCTCGACGTGCCCACGTCGGGGTCGGTCTGGTATCGCGATCGGGAGTTGAGTGGCGCCGACGAGGCCACGCTCACGCGGTACCGTCGCGAGCACGTCGGGTTCGTGTTTCAGTTCTACAACCTCATCCCCAGCCTCACCGCGCGAGAGAACGTGGCGCTCGTGACCGACATTTCGGTGGACCCGATGCCGGCCGCCGACGCGCTGGACCTGGTTGGGCTCGGTGACCGGTTGGATCACTTTCCGGCTCAGCTCTCCGGCGGTGAGCAACAGCGTGTCGCGATTGCGCGCGCCGTTGCCAAGCGACCCGACGTCCTGCTGTGCGACGAGCCTACGGGCGCGCTCGATTTCGAGACTGGCAAGCGCGTGCTCGAGGTGCTGAACCTCGTGAACCGCGAGGTGGGTACGACTACGGCGATCATCACGCATAACGCGGCGATCGCGGCGCTGGGGGACCGCGTCGTCCGGATGAGCAGCGGCCGGATCGTCGAACGAACGCGTAACGCCAGCCGGGCGTCGCCCGACGACATTCGGTGGTGAGTTCGTCGTGAGAGCCATCGATCGCAAGCTGCTGCGAGAGGTGTGGCAGCACCGCGGGCAGATGATCTCCATTGCCGCCGTGGTCGCGGCCGGCGTGATGGTCGTGCTGACGGTGCGAGGGGCATACGAATCACTCGTGGTTGCCCGGGAGCTCTACTATCGCACGGCCAGGTTCCCTCACGTGTGGGCGTCGCTCGAGCGCGCTCCGGAGTCGCTCCGGCGCCGGATCGAGGAGATTCCCGGGGTGGCCACGGTCGACACGCGGGTCACCTTTGCCGCCACGCTCGACGTGCCGGGCGTGGAGGCACCAGCGTTAGGCAGGTTCATCTCCGTCCCCGAGGATCGGCGTCCACGGCTCGCCGACGTCCACCTGAGGGCCGGGCGGTACATCGCGCCCGGTCGTCGGAACGAGGTGATGATCAGCCAGAACTTCGCCGAGGCGAACGGGTTCGTCCCGGGCGACACGTTGCGGGCCGTGATCAACGGGCGGTACCGCGCCCTCGAGATCGTTGGCGCAGCCATCTCCCCGGAGCACGTCTACGCGGTCCCGCCGGGTGCCCTGTACCCGGATGACGAGCGCTATGGCATCATCTGGATGAGCCGCGACGCCCTCGGGCCGGCGTACGACATGGAGGGTGCCTTCAACGAGGTCGCGCTCACGCTCGGTCCTCGTGCCGACTCGCTTCGCGTCATCGAGCGGCTCGACCGCCTCCTCGATACGTACGGCGGGCTCGGGGCGTACGGCCGCGAGGACCAGCCGTCGCACCAGATCCTCGAGAGCGAATTGGAGCAGAACCGGACGATGGGGACGGCCGTTCCCGCGATCTTCCTCGGCGTCGCTGCGTTTCTGCTGAACCTCGTGCTCGGCCGCATGATCGACACGCAGCGCGGCGAGATCGGGGTGCTGAAGGCGTTTGGCTACAGCCACGCAGACGTCGGACGCCACTACCTGCGTTTTGCACTGGTTGCGGTGGTTGCAGGGGCTCTCGTCGG
>DASURJ010000931.1:0-7123 GCA_036280115.1 Gemmatimonadaceae bacterium | reverse complement strand
AGCTCTCGCGGCGAGAGCTCGGACGGTGCAGCGAGCCTGCGTCGACGAGCCCCTCTGGTGAAAGTCCGCACGAGCTCCCTCGCGTTGCGCGCATCGAGCGACGCGCCCATCTGTTCCAGCATCTCCGCGGCAGCTGTCGCTTCACCTAACGCGCTCTCGCGTCTGCCGAGCGTGTTGAGTACTCTCGCCAGCGCGATGCGCGTGCGTGCCAGCGCGAAGAGCTCGTTGCCGGCTTCGTACCGGGCGACGGCCTCTTCGAGTGCGTGGCGCGCCTCGCCGTCGTCTCCCAGGGCGCTGAGCAGGGCGCCGCGTGCCGCACTCGCTGCCGCACGTAGCGGGTCCGTGCCAACCGTCTCACCAACTGAGGTCAGCTCGTCGACGACCCGCTGTGCGTCATCGAACCGGCGGGCGGCAGCATACGCGCGGCTGATGAGCTCGAGCGCCCGAATCCGTTCGGCGCGCAACGATAAGGGAATGCGTCGGAGCAACCCCTCGAGGAGATCCACGGCTTCCGGCACTCTGCCGACTCTGTCGGTGCCGAGCGCCAGCTCCGCGCGGCCGAGCACCGCGAGGGGGTGCGCCCCCATACGCTGGTAGAGCGCCTCCGCCTCGTCGAGCCGTCCCTGTCGCAGTCGAAGATCGCCCATGCGAACAACCGCACTCCGGCTCAGAGCGGGGCGATGTGTCTCCGCGTGGCGCATTGCTGCGGTCAACACGGCCTCCGCGGCCGCGAGCTCACCGCGTGCCATGAGGATGGAGGCGTATTGCGTGCGGCAGATGACGAAGAAGTTCCCCATCCGCCAGCGCTCGGCCAGGACTCTGACCCGCTCGCACCACTGACCCGCGCGCGCGTAGTCGCGGACCTGCTCGCACGCGTGAATGAGAATACAGCAGGCGGTCGCGATCAGACTCAGCTCATGCATCTCGCCCGCGACCGCAGCTGTCGTTGCTTCGTCGAGCCGGCTCATCCCCTCGGCGACGTGCCCTTCCATCACCATGGCCAGTCCTTCGACGGCCAGCGCGACCATCTCCGGGTCGACGGCACCGCACTGCCGCGCGAGGGCGATGGCTTCAGTGCACATTCGACGCGCGGTGACCGAATCGTTCTCGGCCAGCAGCGTCATGTGCGCGCGGAAGGTGAGCACGAAGGCGTGTTCGGCTGATGGACCGGGGACCTCGGCGATGATACTCTGCGCGCGTTGGAGCCAGCCGTTGGCCACCGCCGAGTCGCCGCGGAAATCCAGGACGTCGCTGGCGAGCCATACGGCGCATCGGACCGCGCCGCGCGCATCCAGAGCCTCGCGATAGCGGCGGAACGCCTCTTCACGCGCGTGGAGGGAAACGTCGGCGAGGTCGAGGCGCGACGTCGCGATCGCGAGTCCCTCCCACGCCTCGGCGGATGGCGAATCCTGAATCGCCCGATCGAATCGCGCGCGGGCGTCCTCCCAATCTCCACGCGCGAGGGCGGCATGGGCGGCGTGGAGTGCGAGGCTTGCCGAGGCGGGCGCGGCCCCGGACTTCGCGCGACGGTTGGGATTGACCCTGGGCACGGCCTTCATATTCTGACCGCGTCGGCGCGGAGGTAAGGGGGGTAGCGCAACGGCCGCCGCGGCGGGCTCCTTGCAGGACGGGCGCGCCGGTCGTCCCGGAACCCAATCACCAGGAGGAGCATATGGCTATCAGACACCGCATACAGCCGTGCCTCTGGTTCGACACCGAAGCAGAAGAGGCCGCCCGATTCTATACGAACATCTTCAAGAACGCTCGCATCACGCGGACCACGCGCTATGGCACAGCTGGGCACGAGATCCATCAACGTCCAGCCGGGTCGGTCATGACAGTGGAGTTCGAGCTCGACGGAACACCGTTCATGGCACTCAACGGCGGTCCGCACTTCAAGTTCAATGAAGCAGTGTCGTTCGAGGTCCGCTGCGCGAACCAGGAAGAGATCGACTACTACTGGGAGAAGCTCGGTGCCGGGGGTGACCCGGCGGCGCAGCAGTGTGGTTGGCTGAAGGACCGATACGGTCTCTCGTGGCAGATCGTTCCGGCCGAGATGGACGAGATGTTCGCCGACGAGACGTCGCCAGGCTACCAGCGCGCCATGGAGGCAATGTTGCGGATGAAGAAGCTGAACATCGACGAGCTCAGGCGCGCGTACGAGGGTGCGGAGGTGGGAGCCGGGGCGACGCGCTAACTGGCGTTCCATCCAACGCGTCAGGGCAGGCCGGCGTGCGTCCGCGCGCCGGCCTGCTTGCGTTCACCATGGTTCGCCATCTGGAAGCTCGGTGAAACACTGGCCCGAGCGGGTCCGTATGGGAAACCCATAGGACGGGGCGCCTCGAAAGAAACTCCACTATTGCGTCGTCCGGGGCGCGATTATACCCTCATATGGGAAACCAATAGGACAGACCATGCCCGAGAAGTTGGACGTCAAGCAGGGCACCCTCGCCCTGATGATCCTCACCACGCTCGACGTACTCGGGCCCCTCCACGGCTACGGCATCGCGCGCCGGATCGAGGAGACGAGCAAGCATCGCCTCACGCTCAACTACGGCACCCTCTACCCCGCACTCCTCAAGCTCGAGCAGGAGGGGTTCGTCAAGTCGGAGTGGCGGCAGTCCGAGAACAACCGCCGCGCGAAGTACTACGCGCTGACCGCCGCCGGCCGGAAGCAGCTGGCCCGAGAGACCCGTGAGTGGTACGAGACCGCCGACCTGATCGCCGCCTTTCTCGCGCCTCGCCGGGAGGCCCCATGAGACACATCCGCGCCGCGCTCGCGCGCATAGCCGGGCTCTTCACGAAACACCAGGCAGATGACGATCTCCGCGAGGAGATGCAGGCCCACCTCGAGATGGAGATAGCCGAGAACGTCCGACGCGGCATGACGCCGGAGGAGGCGCGCCGGCAGGCGATGCTCGCATCCGGCGGACTCGCCCAGGCCGCCGACGCCGTCCACGATCAGCGCGGGCTCCCATGGGTCGAGACCATCGGGGCCGACATCCGTTATGCCGTGCGCGCCCTGCGCCACAGCCCGGCGTTCACCCTCGTGGTCGTCCTTACCCTCGCGTTAGGGATCGGCGCGAACACCGCAATCTTCAGCGTCGTTCGCGGCGTGCTCCTCAAGCCGCTCCCGCACCGCGACGGCGACCGGTTGGTGTATCTCCGGCAGTCGAGGGACGGGCCCGGCGGCGCGAACCTCGCGTTCTCGGTGCCGGAAGTCCGCGACTTCCGCAACGGCGTCACGTCGCTCGGCGGCATCGCCGAGTACTCTACGTGGTTCGGTACGCTGCGCGGGGACAGCGAGTCGATTCGTATCGACGTGGGGCTCGTCACCGGCAACTTCTTCGAGGTCATGGGGCTCTCGCCGGTCCTCGGCCGCCTGACGTCGCCGGCCGATGACGGGAGCGGCGTTCCGCCGGTCATGGTCCTCACCCACGACTTCTGGATGCGGCACTACGGGGGCGACTCCACGATCGTCGGCAAGCAGGTGCGACTGGACGGCATGTCGGTGACGGTGATCGGCGTCGTCGAGCCTGCGCCCTGGTTCCCCGAGCGGATGGAAGCGCTCGCGAACATGGTGTTGAGCTCCCATCACCTGAGTGCCTCCATGGTCGAGGGGCGGAGCCACCGGATGACCGAGATGGTTGCTCGGCTCGCGCCTGGGGCGACGGTCGACCAGGTGAAGAACGAGGTCGCGACGGTCTACGCCCGCATGCAGCGAGAGCACCGGGCAACGTACGACACCGGCTCCCACTACCGCGTCGCGGTCATGCCGTTCAAGGACGCGCTGGGTGAGCGCGCGCGCCTCACGCTCTGGCTCCTCATGAGCGCCGCTGCCTTCGTGATGATCATCTCGGCGGCGAACGTCGCCAACCTGACCCTCATGCGCGGCGTGCGCCGTCAGCACGAGCTCGTCGTCCGCGCGGCGTTGGGTGCCGGCGCGCGACGACTGCGGCGACTCCTGCTGGTCGAGAACCTCCTGCTGACCCTTCTCGGTGGTGCTTTCGGGGTCATCATCGCGATCGGCGGGGCGAGGATGCTCGTGTCGCTCGCGGAGCGGTACTCACCGCGCGCGAACGAGATCAGTCTGGACGTGGTCGTGCTGGGGTTCACGTTCGCCATCTCGGTGACGCTCGCGGTGCTGCTGTCGTTCATCGCGTCGCTTCCGAGAGACGGTAGTCTTGCCGGGTCCATCTCCGCTGGTGCCACGCGCATCAGCGGGAGCTTGCGGAAGCAGCGGCTGCAGCGCGCACTCGTCGTTGCGCAGGTCGCCGTGTCGGTGGTGCTCCTCGCCGGGGCGGGGTTGCTCACACGCACGATGACGCGGCTCGCCGAGGTGAGCACCGGTCTCAGGACCGAGGAGGTGCTCACGGTGAACGTGCCGCTCCTCCAGGTGGGAGGCGGTCCGACTCCCGGTGCCGACCCCATGGCGTGGTTCAAGATGCTGCTCACGTCCGATATGGAAGCGAAGGTGCGGTACGACCGGATGCGGCGGGAGATCGCGGCTCTCCCTGGCGCCGTCGAGGTGGGTGTCGGATCGAGCGTTCCGCTTCGCGGGTCGTCGACACAGTTCGAGCTGAAGGCCGAAGGAAAACCGCTCGCGGTGGGCGAAGCGCCACCGCGCCCTGACCTTCGGACCGCCAGCCCCGAGTATTTCAGCGCCGCCGGCATCCCGCTCATCAAGGGGCGCGCATTCGCCGCGACCGACGGTCCGGCGTCTGCCAAGGTTGCGATCATCAACCAGACGCTCGCGGACAGGCTCTTTCCCGGTGAAGACCCGATCGGGAAGCGGATCGCGTGGACGGGTGAAGTGTTGAAGTTCACCCCGATCAGCCCCGAGTGGCGTACGGTGGTCGGCGTGTCGGGCAACACGCAGGACGGTGGGCAGGATGCGCCGCCCCGTTCGGTGGTGTACATGCCGTTCGCGCAGGAGCTGGCCATGGGTGGCGTGCTCGTGATTCGCGCCGACAGCGACGCGGCGGGGCTCGCGGCCGCCGCGACGCGCGTCGTGCGGCGCATTGCCCCGACGGCGCCGATTCTGGGCGTGCTGACGGTGAAGCAGGTCAAGGACCAGAGCATCGCCCCGCGCCGGTTGAACGCTGCGCTCGTGTCGTCGTTCGGGATGCTGGCCGTGATCATCGCGGCGGTGGGGATCGCCGGCGTGCTGGCGTTCTCGGTGAGCGCGCGGACGAACGAGATCGGGATCCGGATGAGCCTCGGCGCCGACAGCGGCCGCGTACAGCGGATGGTCCTGGGTGAGGGCGGGGTGCTTCTCGTGATCGGTCTGGCGTTAGGCGTGGTTGGCGCCTTCGTCGCGACCGGATTCATGCGGGGACTGCTCTTCGGGGTCGAGCCGAACGACCCGGCGACGCTGCTCGGCGTGGCCGCGGTGATGGCTGCGATCGGCCTCGGGGCCTGCTGGATCCCGGCGCTCCGGGCGGCGCGGATCGACCCGGCGATCACCATGCGGGTGTAGACGTTGGCGGCGCCGGGTGTATGATTGGCGCCCATGAAACCCAAAGAACTCACGATCCGGGGTCTGATCCTCGGCTCGCTCCTCACGCTCGTGTTCACGGCGGCCAACGTCTACCTCGGCCTGAGGGTCGGGCTCACGTTCGCGTCGTCCATCCCGGCGGCGGTGATCTCGATGGCGATCCTGAGTGCCGTCAAGGACTCATCGATCCTCGAGAACAACATCGTCCAGACCGTCGCGTCGGCGGCCGGCACGCTCTCGGCGATCATCTTCGTGCTGCCGGGACTCGTGATCGTCGGATGGTGGACCGGGTTCCCGTTCTGGCAGTCGTTCCTCATCTGCGTGAGCGGGGGTGTGCTCGGCGTGCTATTCACGATCCCCTTGCGACGCGCGCTCGTGACGACGTCGGACCTGCCGTATCCCGAGGGTGTCGCGGCGGCCGAGGTGCTCAAGGTCGGATCGGGGAGGCGTGGCGAGACGAAGGATGAGACAGGTGAATCGCGGGAAGGGCTCACCGCCGTCATCCTCGGCTCCGTTGTGTCGGCGGGGTTCGCGATCCTGACGGCGACGCGGATCGCCGCCGGTGAGCTCAGCGGATTCTTCCGTCTTGGGGCCACGGCGTCGACCGGATACAACATCGCGTGGTCGCTCGCGCTCCTCGGCGCCGGTCATCTCGTGGGCTTGTCGGTGGGCGTCGCGTTCATCGTCGGCCAGATGATCTCGTGGGTGATTGCCGTGCCGCTCTTGACGTCGATGCAGCCGCCGGCCGAAGGCGTGGACCTGGCCACGCACACGATGACGGTCTGGAGCAGACAGGTGCGGTTCATTGGCGCTGGCACCATCGGCATCGCGGCGATCTACACGCTGGCCAGGCTGGCGAAGCCGGTGGTCGGCGGGTTGGTGAACACCCTTGCCGCGTCTCGAGCGGTCGCGATCCGCGATGACCGCGACCGCGACCTGTCGCCCGGGTGGATCGTCGGGCTCACGGCGTTATGCATGGTCGTTGCGGCATACCTGGCGTACACGTTCGCGCTCTCGACGCCGCTGGCCGGGAATGCCATCTCGCTCACGCTGATCGCGACGCCGTTCGTGCTGCTCGTCGGCTTCCTCATCGCGGGCGTTTGCGGCTACATGGCGGGGCTCATCGGTGCGTCGAACAGCCCGATCTCGGGCGTCGGGATTCTGTCGATCGTGCTCTTCGCGTCGGTGCTCGCCCTCGTCATGCCGCCGACGGAAGCGACACAACAGGCGCTCGTTGCCTTCGCGCTCTTCGTCGTGGCGATCATCTTCGCGTGCGCGACGATCTCGAACGACAACCTGCAGGATCTCAAGACCGGCCAGCTGGTCGGCGCAACGCCCTGGCGGCAGCAATTCTCGCTGGTACTGGGCGTGATTTTCGGAGCGATCGTCATCCCGCCGATCCTCGATCTCCTGAACACCAGCTTCGGCTTTGTCGGAGCGCCGGGCGCGGGCCCCGACGCGCTCGCGGCGCCCCAGGCCGCCTTGATCTCGGCCATTGCTCAGGGCGTTCTCGGCCATAATCTCGACTGGGGCCTCATCGGCCTAGGCGCGCTCATTGGAGTCGTCGCGGTCATTGCCGACGAGGCACTGCGAGCCGGCAAGCGCTCATGGGCGCTTCCGCCGCTG
>DASURJ010000930.1:0-6366 GCA_036280115.1 Gemmatimonadaceae bacterium | reverse complement strand
GAACGGACGGCAGCTCACGGAGTGGATGCCGTGGCGGTTCTTCTCGGCGTTCACCGACGACGAGATCCGGGCGCTGCACGAGTATCTGAAGACGTTAGGCACGGATGCGAACGGCGCGCCGGCCACCTGAGATGGGAACGGCCACGACGCCACCGTCCAGGCGAGCTGTCCCCCTGACTGGCCCGTGTGTTTTGCTGATAGCTGATAGCTGATGGCTGATAGCTATCTCATTCGAATTGCCTCCGGAACTCCTCGAGCTGTCCCCTGAGGTCCGCGACTTCCTGGCGCAACCGCGCAACCTCTGCCTCGAGCGAACCAAGTCTGTCGGACTGACCACCACGCGGAGCCGACTGAACCTCACGCTCGTCAGGCGCGTCCGGCACGTCGTACGTCACCTCACCGGCCAGGAGGTGTGCATAGCGCGTCTCCTTCTGTCCTGGCCGACGGGGTAAGCGCACCACGAGCGGCGTCGGCTGGCGTTCCATCATCGCGTTCAGCGCCGCTTCCACTTCGTCGAGACTCTCGAAGCTCGCGAAGCGGCTCGCGCGCGCTCGAAGCTCGGCGAGTGTCTGCGGGCCGCGAAGCATCAGTACTCCGAGTACGGCCGCGTACCGCGCCGTGAGCCCCATCGTCTCGCCAACGAGGTGACGATACTTCGTCACCCGTGAGCCGCTCTGTTGCACGGCGCGCACGAGCGAGCGGACGCGCAGCGTCTCGATCGCTTTCGCGACCGCGCCCTCGTCGTAGTGCACGACGGGATCACGGTTCGACGTCTGGTTGCACGCGTTCGTGAGCGCGTTGAGTGACAGCGGATAGTAATCCGGCGTCGTCATCTCCTTCTCGATGAGCGCGCCAAGGACGCGCACCTCGACGTCGGTCAGGAGGTCATTCACGGTCGGCGACTCCCTCTGGGTCCAGTGAGACGAGCAGCTTGCTCGGTGCGATATGCCATCAGGAGACTAGCCTCCCACGCCGGTTTGAGCTAATAGAGGCAACACTCCGACGTCGCCTTTCGAGAGGAACGATGCCAAAACTCCTGCTCCTCGTGCACGGAATGGGTCGGCACAAGCCGACGTGGGCCGACGAGACGACCAGACAACTCGTCGGCTTCTCGACGACATACCAGTACCGATGGTTCGAGCAGCACGGCCCCCTGGACCAGCACGTATCGATCGTCCCGGTGACCTACGACGCCGTCTTCGCCAAGTACATGAAGAAATGGGGGAAGACGAGCGAAGACCTGCGAACGAAGGCCGCCGAGTTCGGCGTCAGCATCCCGAACGTGCTCGGCTGGCTGGAACGCGCGGACGAGGAGGAGAACAACTTCTTCTGGTCGCACGTCGTGGACGTCGTGCTCTACCGGTTCTTCTCCATCGTCACCGCCGAGGTGCGCCTGCGCGTCCGCGAGGCCATTGCGGTCGAGCTCCAGAAAGCGAAGGACGAGGGCGGCATCGACGAAGCCTCCGTCCTCGCCCACAGCCTCGGCACCTCGGTCACGCACGATTCGCTCGCGCTTCTCGGCTCCCATCCCATTCCCACGCGCGACGGACCGAACGAAGCGTTCATGGTCGGCAACCACAAGTTCGCGAACGTGTTCATGTGCGCGAACGTGAGCCGCGTGCTCGAGACGGACCCCAAGGTCTATCGCTCGGTCGTGCATCCGACGACTGGCGGTGAAGGGCCGGCGTACGTGGAGGCCTACTACAACTTCCGCCACTTCGTCGACCCGTTCACGGTGGTGAAGGAGTTCGCGCCCGTCGGGTGGGGGGACGGCTACCACGGCGGCGACGAGTGCAAGCGGTTCCTCGCGTTCAACATCCACGGGCTCGAGGAGTATCTCGCCGACCCTCGCGTCCACATACCCATCCTGCGGCGCCTGATCGGACCGTGGGCGGTCACCGAGAATGAGGAGCGCGACGCGAAGGCCGCGTACGACGCGCTTCCGGAGTTACCCTGCGTGGAAGTCGTCAGGCGGTTCCGGCAGGACGCTGACCGCATCATCGCGCTCGCGAAAGTCGGTGCCGATCCCGAGGCGCTCGTCATCGCGGGTACGCAGTTTCTCGCCGCGGCCAAGCGAGGTCACCATGAATGCCTGTCGTAGAGTGAAGGCGCTGCTGTCGCTCGTCGCGGTGGTGCCGTGCGTCGCGGTGGCGCAGGGCCCGGTCGCGCGCGATTGTGAGGCGAGCCTCGTGGATGCGATCGACCCCGCGTCCATCGCGCCCTCGTGGCAGGCGCGGCTGCCGCGAACGGCCTACGCGGGCATGACCGACCGGATGAGCCGAGACCAGTGGCTCGAGCTGGCTGACTCGATCGCCCTCGAGTTCGATGAGGGCGCCGGGACGATACCGCCGGGTGCCCGGCAATCGTTCGCGGCGAACCTGCGCCGGACGCGTGACGAGATCGCCTTCGTGTACCGCCAGCCTAACGCCGCTGCGCTCCAGCGCACCGCGCGCGTCGTGCGCCAGGACCGGTTTCACATCGAGCGGAGCAGCAACCCCGGCACGCCCGACGTCTACTACCTCTTCCGCGGGACGGCCGACTCGACGGTCATCGACGCCGGGATGGACTCGCTCGCGCGCCGAGGACTCTGCTGGCGGGCCCTGACGGTGCGCCGCATGCTGACGGCGTATGGAGCGCTCGCCCGTGAGCAGGCAGTGAAAGCGCTCCATGAAGCGGCCCGAAACTGGGACAATTACGGGGAGCGCGGTTACTCGCAGTACCCCTGGGAGTTGGGGATCAACGGCCTCTGGTTCCATGCCGCCGCCATCAACCCGCCCCGGTGGCAGCTGATCGTGGCCCACCCGGCGGTCTCGATGGAGTTCACGACGCGTGACTTTCGCCTCGACCGGCTCGTTCGCTCGAACGCGGTGACGCTCGAGCCGCTGGGGCTCATCCGGTACTCGTCGACGTTCGTGAACTACGTTGGACTTTCCGCCCTCGTGAGCTTGCCGAGTGACGAGCGGGTGGGCGCGGGGCTGCTCGCGCACATCGGGACGTACGGGAAGGTGGGGTACGTCTTCTGGCGGTCGCGGGACGAGAGCGGGCGGCGCGATCCGGCCGTGGTGATCTCCGCGGACCTGTATCAGTTCTTCTCGTCCATGCCAGGCCGGCTTCAGCGGGAAAAGGATCTCGCGCTCCGTCGGATTCGCCAGCGGATCGTGCAGCCGTGACGTGTCGTCATTCCGATTGCCTAAGGCGAGCGAGGCATCGCGCGGGCAGCTCCAATCCTTGCTGGGCCGGCATCCAGAAGGGGGATACGGATGAGGGGATGCGGGGGATGAGGGGGATTGCTTCTAGGCCGGGACGCCCCCTCTGGCCGGGGCCGTAACTGCGGGGGAACTGCACCTCGGAGGGAGTGGCATCCTCGGGGAGCTGTTCCGCTTCATTTCACGTTCCGGCGAGAGGAGCCGTCCCTCGCACCCGAGGATGTCTCTCACCCCTCATCCCCTCATCCATTCCCCCTTCGGGTCTGGATGCCAGCCCTGCCTCATGCCCCGTAACACAAGGGCCCGCTGCCCCAGGGTTGTGGTGATCGGTCCGGAGAAAATCGGGTGTCTCCGTGATGATCGGTTCTCGTTGAATTCCCGTCACCGGTTCGAGGCGCCTCGCGGCGTGCGCAGGCCACCGACCGGATGACCGATGTCACGGGATCCGACCATGAACGCCACACCGATTCCACTCGACGCCCACCTGCGCCGCCTCTCGCCGGCGTTGCTCCTCGGCGCCGCGGCGCTGGCCAGCTGTGACAACGATCGACCGTTCACCCCCATCCCCGCCGACGCCTCGGCCGTCACGTCGGTGGGAGGAAGTTCCCTCGTCATCGCTGTTGTGGACCAGAACGGGGTCGCCCCGGTTGCCCTCGGTGCGCAGTTCAGCGTTGCGCTGGCCGGACGATCCGGGACGTATCTTCTCGTGGACAACGGTCCCGGGGATGCCGATTCGGCCCCAGGTACCCTCCGGGTGAACGGGCTGCTCGGGAGCTATACCGTCTGCCACACCGTGGCACCAGCGAGCCACGTCCTTCCTACCCCGCCCTGTCAATCCGTCCAGGTCGAGGAACACGCGCCCGCGAAGCTCGAGTTCGTGGACCCGACGCACGGGCGTCTGAGCTGGAGCGTCGTCGACATGAACAACGTGGCCGTGGGCAGCGCAGTGGTCACCTGGAACGACGGCACCGGCCCGGTGCCGCTGGCGGATAACTCGGCGCTCGATCTCGACAAGACCGACGGGCGGTTCCTGGTCGCGTCACCCACTGGAACCGGAACTGTATGCCCGGTGAGCCCGGCGGCGGGCTGGCTGTTCCCGGGGAACCAGGGGTGCGTCGGCGTCCCGGTGCCGCCGGGAAAGACGACCGCCGGCAACGACTTCGGCGTCACGCCCGCGTACAGCGCGTACTGGTACGTCGGGGACCCGAACGGGTGGGGCGCGGGCCCGTCAGCGTACACGGTCACGAGCGCTGACGGCGCGTTCTCCGTGGTCGTCGAGGACGACGGCGTGAACGACCGATGGGACGACCCGGGGAACGTGTGGGTCGCGCTGAGCGCGGCCGGCGACTATACGGCGTGCCAGACGACGCCGCCGCCTAACGCGAAGCTCGCGGCGAGGGCGTGCATCCGGTTCACGGCGAAGCACGGTGAGCCGGCGTACCCGGGCACGTTCGTGAGCGAGGGACAGTGACCGCGACCCACCCCATCGCCTGCGTGATTGCGAGCGCCGGCAATCTCACCCGACCGAGAAATCGACGACGTAGCGGAGGCGACGGCGGAAGGCGTCGTCAATGTTCTCTTTCCGATTGGTCGCGAGGATGGCGATCCCCTCGTACGCCTCGAGCCGCTCAAGCGTCCGTCCGACGTCGCGCGTAGCGCAATGCCGCGAAGGGATTCCTGCTGCTTCGCTGACAGGGCGGACGGCAGCGCGTGCTCCTTCCCGGTTCTCGGCTCCATCTGTTGTCTCCACCAAAGTGTCTGGCCGCCAGCAACGGGCTACCGACGTCGCTGACGGGCAAACCGCTTTCGCGCATCCTCGAGGTCGAAGGTACCTGTCCAATCCCAGGTGTCTGACGCCCACTCGAGCAGGCCATCCGGATCCTTCCCGGTCTGGAGCGCGAGTTGAATTTGTTCGTAGCCGGATGGTCCGCCAGAGTCGTCGGGCGGAAAGGCATGCTCACCGCCTAACAAGCGACGCGAAAACGTCTCCGCGACGGTGACCACGTCGTTGAGCTGGACGTCGTGCACCCATCCGTCACCGAAGTCGTAGAGGTACAGGGCGGTCGTGAACGCGCCGGGGCCAAAGTAGCTCGTCAGACGCACGGAAGCGCCGTCAGAAACCGGCACCGCGACGCCGTCCGCGCGCTCCTCCAATCCAAGGCCCGCGATCGTCTCACGCGGGCCTTCGCCGCCAGTCCGGAATTCGTGCAGGTGGGAGTTCGTCCAGCCGCAGGCGTCCTGGATGGCGGCGTGGAGAGTGGCAAAGCTCGCATTCGTACGCAGGAGGAAGCGTCGCCACGGGCGCGGCAGCACATCCTGGAGCGACACGGTGAAGTCGAAGTACATGGGCACGACAGGCTCCTCGCTCGAATCGGCGAGTTTTCGCGACTACCGCACGCGGACGGCAGCACTCGAATAATACCTGGCTCGATTCCTCGGTGGATTACGCCTGACAAAAGGCAGCACCCACATCCACCGAGGAGAACGCCATGCAGTCCTTAATTTCGCATCGCGGCCGCCGACCGCTCGCACTCACCTCCATGGTGCTCACTGCTCTCTCCGCGCTCACCGTGCTCGCCGCGTGCGCGGATGAGCCGACCGCGTCGCGCCAGGTCGTGCCGATCGACGCGCAGCAGGAGAAACTGGGCACCGGCCCCGTCATTATGGTGACGAACACGAGCGGAGCCGACAACGTGCTTGGCTCACTGCCGTGGGCCTTCAAGCAGATCACGAGCGACGCCGTCATCCGGTTCGACCCCAGCCTCGCCGGCGCCACGATCACTCCCGACCAATCGCTCAGGGCCGAGGAGTTCGTGACGATCGAAGGACCGGCGGACGCGGGGGTCACGATCAGCGGCAACAACGTGCGGCCGGTTCTCAGGCTCCGCGCTGGGGGGACCGTGCGGAACCTGACACTCACCGAGGGTGAGGAGGGGCTCGGCGCCGGCGTCCATGGCGGGACGGGACCGTTGCGGCTCGAGAACGTCGCGGTGGTCGGCAACCACGGCACCGGGGTCTACGGCCACGAGGTCACGCTCGTGAACAGCACAGTGAGCGGGAACGCCGCCATCAGCTCGACGTACGCTGCGTCAGGCGTCGCCTACAACGTCGCGGGGAAGCTCACGCTCATCAACAGCACGGTCGCGTTCAACACTGGCGC
>DASURJ010000929.1:0-2613 GCA_036280115.1 Gemmatimonadaceae bacterium | reverse complement strand
GACGCCGTGCGGCGTACCCTTACGTTCGCCAGCCCGGACGGGAAGACGTACGAGCTCAATGACGAGATCGCCACGCTCCTCGTGCGGCCCCGCGGCTGGCACCTCGTCGAGCGGCACGTCCTGGTGGATGGCCAACCCATCTCGGCGTCGCTGTTCGATTTCGGGCTGTTTCTGTTCCACAACGCGCGGGAGCAGCTCAGGCGCGGGACGGGCCCGTACTTCTATCTGCCGAAGATGGAGTCGCACCTCGAGGCGCGACTCTGGAACGACGTGTTCGTCGCGGCGCAGGAGTGGTTAGGCATTCCGCGCGGGACGATTCGCGCGACGGTGCTCATCGAGACGATCCTCGCCGCGCTCGAGATGGACGAGATCCTCCACGAGCTCTGCGATCACATCTCGGGGCTTAACGCCGGTCGCTGGGACTACATCTTCTCGGCCATCAAGAAATTCCGCCTGCGTCCCGAGACGATGCTCCCCGATCGCGGCCAGGTGACGATGACCGTCCCCTTCATGCGCGCGTACACCGAGCTCCTGGTGAAGACGTGCCATCGGCGAGGGGCACACGCGATGGGTGGGATGGCGGCGTTCGTTCCGAGCCGGCGTGACGCCAAGGTCAACGAGATCGCGCTCGCGAAAGTGCGCGAGGACAAGCTTCGCGAATCGGCCGACGGCTTCGACGGAACGTGGGTGGCGCACCCCGATCTCGTTCCCGTCGCGAAAGAGGTGTTCGACGGCGTGCTCGGCAGGAGCGCGAACCAGAAGGACAAGCAGCGTCCCGAGGTCGTCCCGAGCGCGAAGCACATCACCGATGTGCACGTTCCGGGAGGGACGGTCACGGCGAGCGGCGTGAAGAACAACATCAGCGTCGCGCTGCAGTATCTCGAGGCATGGATGCGCGGCTCGGGAGCCGTCGCGATCTACAACCTCATGGAGGACACGGCGACGGCGGAGATCTCACGTGCGCAGCTGTGGCAATGGCTGCGGCACGGCGCCGACGTCGACGGCGAGCGGTTCACGAAGGCGATGTACGAGCGGATTCGCGATGCCGAAGTCGCCGCGCTGTCCGCCGAACGTGGTCACACGCGGCTGCGCGATGCCGCGGCGTTGCTCGACGAGCTCGTGCTCGGCGATGAGTTCGCGGAGTTTCTCACACTTCCCGGCGAGCGGTATCTGGCCGACGGTGGACCCAGCGCCGCCCGGGACATTACGGGAGGGGCGCCATGACGTCCATCGATTTTGCGCGACAGGTGCGGGAGCTGGAGGCGGAGTGGCAGGACGAGGCGCGCTGGGTGGGCGTTCGGCGCGAGTACACGGCCGACGATGTCGTCGCGTTGCGCGGCTCAGTCCGCGTAGACCACACGATCGCGAAGCTCGCGGCCACGCGGCTCTGGCAGCTGCTGAAGTCGGAGGAGCTGGTGCGCACGTTCGGCGCACTCACTGGGGCGCAGGCCGTGCAGATGGTGAAAGCCGGCCTTCAGGCGATCTACCTCTCCGGGTGGCAGGTGGCCGCGGACGGCAACCTCTCGGGGCAGACGTATCCGGATCAGAGCATCTATCCAGTGAACAGCGTGCCGGCGCTCGTGAGGCGTCTCAACAACGCGCTCATGCGAGCCGACCAGATCGAGTGGAGCGAGGGGAAGACCGATCGCTCGTGGATGGTGCCGATCGTCGCCGACGCCGAGGCCGGCTTCGGCGGTCCGGTGCACGCGTTCGAGCTGATGAAGGCGATGATCGAGGCAGGTGCAGGCGGTGTGCACTTCGAGGACCAGCTTGCCGCCGAGAAGAAGTGCGGGCACATGGGCGGCAAGGTGCTCGTCCCCACCTCGCAGTTCATTCGCACCCTGGTGGCGGCGCGTCTCGCGGCCGACGTCATGGGCGTATCGACGCCGATCATCGCGCGCACCGATGCCTTGTCGGCGACGCTGCTGACGTCGGATGTCGATGAGCGAGACAAGGTGTTCTGCAGCGGAACGCGGACGCGCGAAGGATACCACGTGGTGCGCGGCGGGCTCGGGTCAGCCATCGCGCGCGGTCTCGCCTATGCGCCGTACGCGGACCTCATTTGGTGTGAGACGTCGACGCCCGATCTCGACGAGGCACGGCGCTTCGCCGAAGGCATTCATGCCGAGTTTCCCGGGAAGCTCCTGGCGTACAATTGCTCGCCGTCGTTCAACTGGACGCGCAATCTCGATGCGAACACGATCGCGACGTTCCAGCGCGAGCTCTCGGCGATGGGCTACAAGTTCCAGTTCATCACGCTCGCCGGCTGGCATCTCATCAACCTGCACACCTTCGAGCTGGCTCGCGCGTATGCCGACCAGGGGATGCCTGCCTACGTCCGCGTGCAGCAGGAGGAGTTCAATCGTGAGGCGGACGGTTACACCGCCACCAAGCATCAACGCGAGGCGGGCACCGGCTACTTCGACAAGGTGCTGATGACGATCACGCGCGGCGAGGCCTCGACAGGAGCGCTGTCCGGGTCCACGGAGGAGGAGCAGTTTCATGCCGCCTGACGGCGGCGGGCCAGGGGCCAAGGGCCAAGGGTGTGGAAAGGCAAACGGCGGCGCTCTGCGCCGCCGTTTGCTCATCAGATGGGCGCGGCCGCCGCGAAGC
>DASURJ010000928.1:0-5735 GCA_036280115.1 Gemmatimonadaceae bacterium | reverse complement strand
TTCTTGATCGCCGGCGACGAGAGCGGCCATCATATTGTCGGGCTCGCTATGCTCGCGCCGTCGTGCCTATCATCTGGAACGGTCGATCATCGTGCCTTACGATAGCAGCACAACCCCGGTGCGGCGGGTGGACAGAAATGGGCGTGCGGTCGCGAAAGCCTGGGCGCGTTACGCGACAGGCGATGCCAGTCGGGATGTCGATTCAGTGGAAGCCGCTTCGCGACTCCCACTACATCGTCGCATCGCTGCAGCCCGGCGGCGGCGGGCTGCGCCAGATCTTCGTCAGCCAGTCCGCCCTCCGTGAGATTCAGGACGTCGTCCGCGGCGATCCGGCGCAGTCCGTGGTCGGATTGCTCCTGGGCGAGCGATTCGAATGCTCGCTCACGCTCACGCCCTACATGCGCATCGAATCGCACGCGGGCGTCGCGGCCGCGTCGCTCCACGAGCGTGCCGTCTCCGACGCGATTCGGACGCTCCGCAGCAAGGTCGGGGTCGGGCAGCGCGAAGCACCCGAGGTGCTCGGCTGGTATTGCAGCAGCCCATCCGCGGACCCAGCGGTTTCGCGAGCACACGCGTCCGTGCACGCCTCGGCGTTCGAGGAGCGCTGGCAAACCGTTCTGATCGTCGGCGACGGCGGTAACGCTGGCGCGTTCTTCCTCTACGACGGGAGCGAAACGCGCTGGTTCCAGGCACCCTTCTACGAGATGCCCGACCCGAAGGCGAGCACCCGCGCACCGAAGCCCACGTGCATCGCGTGGCCCGCCTACGTGACGACCGCGTCCGTCGTTCGCTCGAACGCAACGCCGCAGCACGTGCCGTCGCCCTCGCGACACGCATCGAGGGCCTCGCGCGTGCTGACACCCGGTCGCCAGCACACTGCTGCGTTCGCGCGCATCATCGTTAGGGTGCGGCGCACTCCAGCCAACGCGATCGCCGGGGTCGGCCGCGTAGCGGTGGCGGCTCGCCGGTCGGTGCTCGACATCGCCACGGCTGTCGGCGGTCGAGCCGTAGCGGCGTCGAGACGCGCCATCGGCGGTGTTGCTCGGGTTCGCGCGCAGTGGGCAACTCGTGCAGCGCAACGGAAAGCCGAAGCCGACGCGGCACGTGTGAGGGAGGAGGAAAGGCAAGCCAAGGCAGCAGCCGAGCGTCGCGCCGCGCGAGAGGAGGCGCAACGCCGGGCTGCCGAGCTCGAGAAACAACGCGCGGCCGAAGCCGAAGCGCGGCGAGCCGCGGAACAAGAAGCCCGACAACGGGCCGCCGAGGAGGCGGAACGACGCCGGGCCGCCGAAGCGGAGGCGAGGCGGCAGGCGGCGGAGGCCGAAGCTCGACGTCAGGCAGAAGCAGCCGAGGCACGGCGCGCAGCGGAAGCCGAAGCGGAGCGCATAGCGGCCGAAGAATCACAGCGCAAAGCCGCCGAAGAGGAAGCCCGCCGAAAAGTCGCTGAGGAAGCCCAGCGCAAGGCCGCCGAAGAGGAACGTCGCCGCGCTGCCGAGGCGGAAGCCGCGCGTCAAGCGGCCGAGGCCGAAGCGGAGGCGCGCCAGAGGGCGGAAGAAGCGGAAGCGTTGCGAATCTCCCTCGCGGTGGCAGCTACCAGACGACGGCTCGCGCGACCACCTGTCGAAGGATCGAGGAGAGAACCGGCGAGAGCAGTCGGCGCTCAGATGGCGGATCACCAGGACACGAAGCCATCCGACAGGCCGGATCGTTACCTCGCGCTCGCGATGCATGAAGGGTTCGAGGTGTCCGTGAAGACGGAGCGCGGCGGTCCCACGTCCCCGGAAACGTTCTGGCTGCTGCACGAGAGCGAGTCCGGGCTCCGGTTGATCGTCGTAACAACCGACGACGCGGTGCGCTCGGCCAGCCTTCATTACAACCTCCGCGCGGGGGATGACGCGCTGTTGCAGAGCACGGCACCCGAGCACTGTGATCCCGAGTCGCGCACGATCTACGGTCGCGAGGAGTGTCTTCATGAGCTTCGCGCGCGGTGTCGGCGTCTGCGCGCGACGGGGGCTCTGGAGCGCGACTGGAAGGTCGTGCCCACGTAATGGCAGCCTGCATTCCGAGCCGGCTGCCCTGCGGCGCTTCGCGGCCTCCGCTCGGAATGACACCGCGGCTCTACTACTCCGTCACGGTGGATTTGACGGGCGCCGTGGACGGGTGGCCCCGCGAGAGCCCGCGATGCCGTCGGGCCGGTCTTCGGTCGCCGCTGATCGGTCGGGGAGTGATCAGTAGGCAGTGATCAGTCGGGCAGTCATCAGTCGTGAGTTCATCAGTCGTCAGTGCTCAGTGGCGTCGCTGGCCACCGACGACCGCGTCACCCACGACGGATGACTGCCCGACCACTCACCGTCGCCCGTCGCCCGTCGCCCGTCCCCCGTCGCCCGTGAGCGGCACGCCTATCGAAACCTGTCTACTAGTTGACATTCTACCAGACGGGCACCATACTCTGGTAGAATGTCGACTAGAGACGAACCACCAACGCGCGATTCCCTTCTCCAGGGAACGCTCGATCTTCTCGTTCTCCGCATCCTGGCGCTCGGGCCGCACCACGGCCACGGCATCGCCATGGCCATCCAGACGCGGTCCGGCGACACGCTGCTCGTCGACCACGGCTCGCTCTACCCCGCCCTCCAGCGCCTCGAGCAGCGCGGGTGGATCAGCGGCAAATGGGGGACCTCGGAGAACAAGCGCCGCGCGCGCTTCTACACCCTAACGACAGCCGGGCGTAAGCAGCTCGCGGTCGAGGCGCGACGCTGGGATCGCCTCGTCGAATCCATCGCCCGCGTCATGGACCCGGGCCCCACGCCGGAGGAAGCCTGATGTTCGGCCGCCGCTCCCAGCGCGACTTCGAGGACGAGATCCGCGCCCACATCGAGCTCGAAACCGAGCGCCTCCGCGCCCAGGGACTCACCCCCGAAGAAGCCGAGCGCGCCGCACGGCTGCGTTTCGGAAACGTCGGCGTCGCGGAGGACCGCTTCTACCACGCGCAGCGTTTCGCGTCCGTCCAGGACTTCGGTCGCGACCTCCGTCACGCGTGGCGCGCGCTTCCGCGCACGCCCGGATTCCTCGTCACCTCGGTCGTCACGCTCGGGCTCGCGATCGGCGCCGTGGCGGGGATGTTCAGCGTCGTCAACTCGGTCATTCTCGAATCGCTTCCGTTCCCCGACTCTCGCCGGCTCGTGGCGATCGAGGGAACGGCCCCCGGGTCGGACCTCCCCGAGCGATTCGACCTCGGCGAGGAGTTCTACCTCCAGTACAAGGAGCGCTCGAGGCTGATCGACGGCATCTTCGCCTTCGCGTTCGCAAGGTCCACGTTCCGAACGCCGCAGCGCGTCGAACGCGTCGGGATGGCGTGGACGACGCACGACATGTATGCCACGTTAGGCGTCCGGCCACAGATCGGCCGGCTCCCGGTTCCCGAGGATGGGGATGGGGTCGTGGTGTTGAACGACCGGCTCTGGAGCAGCTGGTTCGGCCGCGATCCGTCAGTGATTGGAAAGTCGTACTTCGTCTCCGACGGGCCGAAGCAGGTCATTGGCGTCATGCCGGCCGGGTTCGGCTTTCCGTCCGACGACACCATGCTCTGGATCGGATACCAGATTCGACTGGAGGACGTAACCCCGGGCGATGGCGGACTCGGGCTCGTTGCACGGATCAAGCCGGGTGTCACGCCCGACCAGGCCGCGGCGGAGCTGACGCGGCTCTCGAAGGAGTTGCCCGCGCGGTTCGGTGGCACGCCGGCATACGCGCGGATCATCGAGCAGCACAGGGCGCTCGTCGCCCCGCTGCTCGAGCGCATGGTCGGGCCAACGTCCCGCCGGTCGCTCTGGGTGCTGCTCGGCGCCGTCGCTGTCGTACTACTCATCGCATGCGCGAACGTCGCCAACCTGTTTCTCGTGCGCGCCGAGGGACGGACGCGTGAGACGGCGATCCGTCGTGCGATCGGCGCCAGCCGCGCACAACTCGTACGACTGCAGATGGCCGAAGCGTTCGTGGTCGCCCTCGCTGCCGGAGTGCTCGCGATCGTCTTGAGCAGCGTGACGCTGCCACTGTTCCTCAGTGCGGCTCCCGAGATCCCGCGCCTTGCCGAGGTCAGGATGGGCGTGCCGACGCTGGCCGCGGCGTTCGCCCTCGTCGTGCTCGCGGCGGTCGCCTGTGGTGCTGTTCCCGCCCTCCGCGCGTCGTCGCCGAATCTGACGCGGCTGCGCGAGGGCGGCCGCGGGAGCACGGGACGAAGACATCGGGGGCGCGACATGCTCGTCGTTGCGCAAACGGCGCTTGCGCTCGTGCTGCTCATTGGTTGTGCGCTGCTGGTGCAGAGTTTCAACAAGCTACGCGCGGTGGATCCCGGTTACCGCACGGAGGATGTCTACACGTTCCAGTTCGCTCCCGACCGCCCGGACCTCGATGGGCCAGGTTGGGGGCAGTTGCACCTCGGGTTCATGGACCGGTTGCGCGTGCTCCCCGGGGTCACCGGCGTGGGGATCGTCAACAACGTCCCGCTGGACGAGGATACGGGACCGATTCGTGTGCGCACCGAGGGCGTGCCGTCCGACGGCGGTGGCACTCCCCTCGACAGGAACTTCGTCGGCGGTGACTACTTCGCCGTGATGGGGATCGATCTGCTGCAAGGACGCACGTTCACGCCGGGCGAGGCGGCGACGCCTCACGGCAACGTCGTCATCAGCCGGTCGGCCGCCGAGAAGCTCTGGCCGAGTCAGAATCCGCTCGGGCGCACTTTCAGGCCCATCGAGTTCGCAGGCCTGGACACGGTCATGTTCACGGTTGTCGGCGTCGTCGAGGACGTGAAGCAGGACGATTGGCGCCAGCCCGGCGAAGCGGTCGTGTATTTCGCGCTCACGGGTCCCTCGCCGATGGCGTGGAGGATGGGCTCGCCGGCATACGTGGTGAAATCCTCGCGCGCCGATCAGCTGCAGCGCGAGGTGCGCGAGCTCGTGCGTGAGGTCGCCCCCGAAGCACCGGTGTACCGCGAGTACACCATGGAATTCCTGGCGCGGCGGTCGATGCTGCAGCTCTCGTTCACGATGCTCACGTTAGGCGTCGTGGCCGGCCTCGCGCTGCTGCTCGGCGCGATCGGGCTGTACGGCGTGCTCTCCTACGTCGTGGCTCAGCGCACGCGCGAGATCGGCGTGCGGATGGCGCTCGGCGCCACGGCGAGCGCGGTGCGGCGCATGGTCGTCTCGCAGGGCGGCCGGGTGGTGCTCGCGGGCGTGGTCATCGGGGTCGGCGTCGCACTCGCATCCACGCAGCTGCTGGGTGCCCTGCTGTACGGGGTGAGGCCGGTCGACCCGATCGTGTTTGCGGCGATGTCGCTCATGATGCTCGCGATCGGAGCGCTTGCGAGCTACGTGCCCGCGCGGCGCGCGAGCAACGTGAACCCCATCGAGTCTTTGCGGGGCGACTAGTAGACAGTCACAGGGGTTTCGATAGGCGTGCCGCTCCCGGGCGATGGGGGACGGGCGACGGGGGACGGGCGGCGGGCGACGGGGGGACGGGCGACGGGGGGACGGGCGGGCAGTCATCCGTCGTGGGTGACTCGGTCGTCGGTGGCCAGCGACGCCACTGAGCACTGACGACTAATGAACTCACGACTGATGACTGCCCGACTGATGACTGGCTGACTGATGACGGCGGCCGAAGGCCCGGCCCGACGGCATCGCGGGCTCTCGCGGTCCACCCGTCCACCGCGCCCATCAGATCCGCCGTGACGGGGT
>DASURJ010000927.1:0-2601 GCA_036280115.1 Gemmatimonadaceae bacterium | reverse complement strand
TCGGCGATAGCCTTCGCGACCGGCTTGCTGGCGAACGGCCGAGAGATATCGCCGAACGGGCTTGAGGTACGGACTGGCCACGCTCGTTGAACGGCCGCAGTCATCAGCTCCCAGTCATTCAGTCGTGAGTTCAGAGTAACTACTCCCAACTCGTGACTGGATGACTCAGCACTGATGACTACCGACCGAGTGACTGACGACCGATTACTGCTCCGACCATGCCGACGAGCGCGTCATGCCGGCTACCGAGCCGTGAACCCTCCGCGGGCTGAATGCCCCGCACTGCAGCGATTGGCTTGCACCCTATCGGACGAGGATGGTCACGACCGCCCCGGCTCTCGCCTCGAACGGTAGCGCTCGACCCGCAGGCGTCAGGCTCGTCTCGGGCGTCTCATCGAGCCGCGCGAGCCGCGCGTCGCGGGGCTCGAACGGAAGGATCCAGCGCCCATCGGCGGGCCTGTCGGTGACGTTCACGCAACGCAGGACGAGCCACTCCCCGTCGTCGCTTTCCTTCGCGGCGGAGAACGCCAGTCCCCTGCCCTCGAGCTCGAGCGGCGCCGTGGGCGGATAGATCGCGACGGCGGACCGCAGCGTCGTTCCGACCAGCGGCAGGAGCACGTCGTCGGCGATGCGCTCGATGAGATCGCTCGTCTCGGCGCTCGCGGCGGCATGGGGAAACAGCCCGAACTCGCCGCCGAAAGGTCCGGGCATCTGCGCCTCGGGCGTCGCGACAGGCCAACCAGCGTGTCCGGGACGCTCGGGCAGGTCGTTGCGGGACAGGTCGCCTACGGCCCGGACGAGCGTGACGGCGACCGCGCCCTCGTCCGTCACCTCGTATTCGGCGAGCCCATCGCTGTAGACGGTGATCCCACGAGCCGCGTCGAACAACGACACGTAGCGGTGCAGCGGCGCAGTCGGTGGCGGCGTCTCCCTGCGCCGGTCGTCGTCGGGAACGTCCAGGCGACATCGCTCGACGGGGCCGAACGCGGCATCGGCGAACACGCGCGGCGATGCGATCCCCGTCGCGAACCTGACGCGAAGCCGATGCGCGGTAGCGCCGTTCACGCCGTCCACGCCGACACGAACAAACGGTGACGCGGCGTCCAGCGACAGCCGGATCCGGGCATCGACGAAGCCAGCCCCACGCGTATCCGGGCGCGCGCCGGCCTGGCGCCGATCCGCTGCTGACGGCACGACCACGCGCCATCGCGTCTCGAGCTCGCCGCGAAGCGGGCCGGCGTGGACGATGCGCGCCCTGAGGAAGCGGTCATCGGTCCGGAGCGGACCGAAGGGCGAGTGCGTGTACAGGTCTCCGCGGTCGCCGACGTCCTCTATCGCGATCGCGCGTGGCAGCGACCATCGACCGTCCGAGGCAGCGAGCGTGATCGAGCTGTCGGGCTCGAGGATCACGCGCAGCGTCCCGTTATCGAGGCTCTCCGACGTCACAGTAACGACTCCGTCGGTGAGCGGCGCGCTCCCGCGACCATCGTCCAGCGGTAACGGGGTGACCGAGTATCCGGCGACGGGTGGCAGCCACGCGACGACGCGGC
Source organism: Gemmatimonadaceae bacterium (assembly GCA_036280115.1). Lineage (GTDB taxonomy): Bacteria > Gemmatimonadota > Gemmatimonadetes > Gemmatimonadales > Gemmatimonadaceae > JAJKIV01. The sequence continues at coordinate 1,051 of DASURJ010000927.1, read as the reverse complement.
GGACCTCCACGAGATCGTTGTCGGGATAGTGCCGCGGTGACTCGGTCCGCCGGTTCGTGCGCCGAGTTGCCAGCAGCTGCACCGGCACGTCACCGTGCAGCAGGCGCGGTGAGACAACCTGACGAACCCTCTCTGGCGGCTTGGATCCTGGCCCGACCGGCACGTCCGCGAGAAAGGTCTCGATCTCGAGCTCCGCGATCCCACCGCGTGTCCGCGGCGCGCGATTCCGGACCAGCATGAGCGAACGCCAGTCGGCCTTTCTCGTCTGCGCGTCCACGACGTCGTGGCCAACGAGGTCCAGCACCGCATCGTCGCGTACGCCGCTGCCCTGCGTGAACGCGTCGTCGAGCCGCGCATCCATCGCGCGGGCGACCTCATCGACCGAGCACCCGCAAAGCGTGTCGTGCGGATGCGAGAGCAGGACAGAGCGCCACGCGGCACTCGTGAGGTGTCGTCGCGACGTCCCGCGAAGACGCGCGGCGAGGGCCGCCCACGGCTCCGCGTCGCGGACGAGGAGGCGCTCGACCGTCGCATTGCGGCGCTTCTGCCGCGCGCGCGTCGCGAACGTGCCCTGAAGGGTCCACGTGTAGCCATACGAGTCGCGCAGCTCGCCGCTGACCGTCGGGAGGCGCATCTCGCGGGCACGGTCGAGTAGCGCCGATGCGAAGCGTCGGAGCGTCGATCGCGCGATCCGAATCGGGGCCGCGGCAGCGGAGAGCGCGTCGATTGCCTGATCGAAGCCGGCCTGGCGTGCGTGATGGTCGGCGCCGTTCTGCAGGAGCATGACGCCTGTGCGCGAACGCGGCTCGAGCGTCGCGTACATGGCATGCCATCGCGTTCGCGCGTCCTCGGCATTCACCGGAAGGTTCGACCCGAACTCGTAGCCGTCAGGCGGAAGATGAAACAGAGTCACCGAAGTACCGTCGCGCGATTGCCAGCGTGCCGTGTCTCCGCTCGGCCATCGACTGCTACCGTAGCCACGCCACACGACGGCCACGTCACATCCGAACCCGCGCGCGAGGAGCGGGAGCGCGCTCGTGTGGCCGAACAC
>DASURJ010000926.1:0-23226 GCA_036280115.1 Gemmatimonadaceae bacterium | reverse complement strand
TGGGGGCCGGGGCCGCACAGTGGTGGATAACGGCCCTCGTCGCCGCGGCGCTCATCGCCTGGGAACAATGGTATCCGCGGATCTGGCTGTGGGCGCACGCCGCCAGGCCGCTCACCCGCCCCGAGCTCATCCCGCGGTTCGACGCGATCGTGCAGCGCGCCGGGACGGTCGTGCCCGCGGTGTATTCCGTGGGACCGCAAGGATCGCGTTTCGTGAACGCCGTCGCGCTCCCGTCGGTGCGTCACCCCGCCGTCGCCATGGGCGACGCGCTGCTCGATCTCCTCGATCCCGATGAGAACGCCGCCATCTTCGCGCATGAGTTGGCGCACTTCGACCACCTGAACCCGCGTTGGATCCGCCGCAGCCAGCTCGTCAACCGGCTGCTCATCCTCGCGGGTGTCGCGCTGCCCGTCATCACCACGTTCGTGGCGCCAACGTTGGCGCCGTGGATCGGGTGGATCTGGCCCATCGGCGTACTCGTCGCGCTCGCACACCGCGCCGCGAGAAGCCAGCAGCATGAAACCGAAAGCGACCTGCGCGCTGCGGCGCTCTGCGGCGATCCCGAAGTGCTCGTCCGTGCACTCGCGAAAGTGCATTTTCATGCACGCATTCCGCGACGCTGGGCGGTCGATGTCGAGCGCCTCGCGTCGCACCCGAGCCTCGTCCGCCGCATCCAGGCCATCCGTGCTGGCGGCACCGCCGCGGCGGAGCAGCTCGGCGCGGCGACGATCGTGCGGTCGCCGCGCGATGGAACCTGGGTCGTGTTCGACGACGACCGCGCGTACTGGCTCGATGGCGTCGCTCCCGACACGCATCCCGAGCTTGCCGCGCTTCGCGACGCGGCGTCGAGCTACCGCGCCGTGAACTACCGCGACCTCGCCGAACTGCGCATAGCGGCTGCAGGAAACGAGCGCACGTTACACGCGCGCACCCGCGCAGGGGACGCCTGGACGGTCCCGCTCGCGGTGGACGACGTAGCGCGCGTGCAGCATACGCTCGACATCGTCGACATCCGGCTCGGCCGACCCGCTGCGGCAGCGACGCCAGCCTCAATGAAGGTCCTCGGCCTCGTGGCGGGAATTGTCGCCATGCTCGCGGGCCAGCTCTGGATTATCCTGGTTCCCGCCGCGCTCGCGTTATGGAAACCCGGCCCCGCAACGCTCGCTGCACTCGGCTCGATGAGCCTGGTGCGGGCGGCGATCGCCACGATCGAGCAGGACTACTGGTTGAGCGCCGAAGTCTTCGGGCTTTCGACGGCCGCGCTCGCGCTCGTCGGAGTCATCTCGATCGTGACCGTCATCCGTCACGGGCGCGAGGGGGCGCCCGTCTCCGATCTGCGCCTCACGGTCGGCGTGCTTGGGGCAGTGGCGAGCGTGGTGGCGATCGCCACCGTGGGTGCCGCCAGCGTGGATGGAATGCCCGGCGGGTTCGCATCGGGAGGCGTGCCGCTCCTGGACACGCTCGGGACAGCGCTGTTCGGTATCGCCGCGGCGCTTCTCACTGCACGGACGCCGCGAACCCGAACGACGGCCCACGCGACTCTCGCCGCCGCTGCAATCGTGGCAATGCTCGGCATCGATCGCTCCGCGCTCTCACTCCAGGGCGCGTTGGCCGAAGCAACTGCACGGGCGACGCCCGATGCGGAGAGTGAGGTTGGCGGCACTGCGTCCGGCCTGCGCGTGTCGCCGAACGGTGAGCGGTTCCTCGCGACGAACGTTCCGACCGGTCGTCGCACACCGACGCTCACCCTGTTCGTCGGCCGAGTGGGTGGCCCGGTGCGTGAGGTGTCGGCGATCGCGGCCGATTTCCTCGACGACCAGCGTGTGCTGGCTCTGGATGTAATCGATCAGGGAATGGAAATTCGGATCGAACGGGCGGACACTGTCGCACCGCCGGTATGGGCGGACACGCTGGCCGGGTTCGATCTCGAGGAGCCGCGCTTGAGCATCGATCGCGATGCGTCAATGTGGTCGATCATCGGAGCGGCCGCGGACACCGACGCGACGTTGTTGGTGACCGGGCGGGTGGGTGAGAAGGGAAGTGCGCGGCCAATCGCGATCCCCGACACGATCCCGGTCCTGGGGGATCCGCTGATCTTCGGCACGGCGAACGCCATAGTAGCGCCGGTATTTCCGGGAATGATGCGCGGCCGGACGGCGTACACGTCGCCGCTCGCGATGTTCACCGCGATGTCACTCAGGGCGGAGCTCTGGCGGGTGGCCGGAGGCGAGGTACGTCCGATCGCGCGGCTGTCCGGCGTGCCGCAGTGCGGTGCGCCGATGGGCGGCCTGGCCGCGTGCGTGGTTCGCGGCCGTAGCTCCATGGGACTTTACACGGTGACGGCGGACGGAGTCGCGACCGAGCTCGCGCGACTCCGCGGATCCGAGCTGGGCGTGATGGCGGTCGGCCCGGGCCCGCGTGCGTCGTCGATGCAGTTCGACGGCTCGCTGCTCGTCGCCGATCTCGCGGCGCGGCGCCTGACGCGAATCACGCTGCCGCAGGGCAGCGACTATCCGTCGGAGGTCAGGACCGGTGACGGCTACGTCGTAACGCTTAGCTATCCCGAGAATCGGCGATCCGTGGTCCGAAGATACCGCGTTCAGTAGGGCGGCCTCACGCCTCTACGGCCGGAGTCATCAGTTGCCAGTCATCCCGTAATAGGTCGTGAGTACTTCGAACTCATGACTGGATGACTGGAAACTGATGACTGCCGACTCGGAACTGACAACTGATTACTGCCCGGCCCCGCCGCCGGGCCCGTCCTGCTGGCTGCCGAGTCGCGGACCCAGCCACGCACCGGATTGTGCATCGTCGCGCAGACTGACTGCCCGCGTGCCTAACAAACTGCGTGCCTCCGCCTGGCGCTGATCGAGCTCGGTGCGGAGAACGCGGTACCGCTCCACCGCGTCGCGGCCGATCTTCTGGTCTGCCTGGGTCGTGAGACCGTAGAGGTACTGGATGTGTGCCTGGAGCTCCGGCTTGCTGTAGCGTACCGGCGGCGTCACGAGTGTGGCGCGGAGGGCGTCCAGGCGGCGAAGAGTGTCGGCGGCGGCCCCGCTCGCGTTGGCCAGTCGCCGTCGCGCCGCCTCGACGTCCGCGACGAGCTGGTTGACTTCGGTCACCATGTCCCGCACGCGGACGTTGTGGTCGAACTGCTCGCGGAGGTCAGCGACCGTCACGCCGTCCTTCGCGTTCCGCGGGTCGATGCGCACGTGCAGCAGTTGCGTCGTCGACTTGCCCATCGCGTTCAGCCGGAGCGTGTACTGACCGGGCACGACCACGGGGCCGCCGCCGCGTCCGCCGCCACCGCCCTGGCGGGCGGGGTCGAACGGCGGAGCCAGGGTCAGGTCCCACGTGAACCGGTTGAGCCCCTCCGCGTTAGGTAGCCGAGGGGTGCCGACGGTCACCATCTCGGGCGCACGCATGCCGGGCTGGTCGGGCATTTGCTGGCGCTGGCCGGGTCCCGCGCTCGAGAACCGGCGGATCACCGCGCCGCTTCCGTCGACCACCTCGAGTGTCACGTCGCCCGTCACGCCGCTCGGGAGCCAGTAGTCGATCATCGCGCCGGGCGGCGGATACTGCGGGTCGGCGGGATTGGTACGACTCGACTCCACGCCGCCGAACCCCGCGCTGTACCGGAACCGGTAGGCGTCTCTCGGCTTGAACAGATGGGCAGCTGTCGTCCCGGTTCCCGGTTCCCGGTTCCCTGTGCCCATCACGGCACCGCTCATCTGATGGAGGGCGGTGACATTGTCCAGGATCCAGAACCCGCGTCCCTGCGTCGAGATGATGACATCCGTTCGGTGAACCTTGATATCGGTCACCGGCGTCGCGGGGAGGTTGAGCTGCAGCGACTGCCACCGCTTTCCATTGTCGAACGACGCGAACAGCCCGAACTCGGTGCCCGCGTAGAGGAGCCCTTCGCGGTCGGGGTCCTCACGGACGACGCGGGTCGGATGATTGTTCGGAATGCCGTTCGCCCCATCCGTGAGCCGAGTCCACGTCTTGCCGTAGTCATCGGTGTGCCAGAGATAGGGCCGGAAGTCGCCTAACAAGTAACACAACACGGCGTAGTAGGCGGAGCCGCGGCGGTGGGGCGACGGCTCGATGCTCTGCACGCGGCAGCCCGGCGGCTGCTCCCTCGGCGTGATCTTCGTCCACGTCTTTCCGTTGTCGCGCGTGACGTGGAACGGGCCGTCGTTCGCGCCCGTCCAGATCACGCCCGCCTCGAGCGGCGACTCCTCGATCGCGTACAACGTGCTGTAATACTCCTCGCCCGTGACGTCCAGCGTGATCGGCTCACCCGACGGCGTCTGCTGGCGCTCGCGCGGATTCCACGTGAGGTCGGGCGATATCGTCTCCCACGTCACCCCCTCGTCCCGCGTGCGGTGCACGTGCTGCGAGCCGTAGTAGATGGTGCGCGGGTCGTGCGGGGAGATCTCCATCGGCGACACACGCTGGAAGCGCAGAATGAGGTCCTTCCCCGGGTTCCCGTAGAGCGACTGCGCCCCGACCCAGTACTGCTTCTCCTGCCCCGTGTGCAGACTCATGCGCGAGTACTGACCCTTGCACGACCCGTAGACCGTGTCGGGGTTCGTGGGGTGCGGCATGATGGGGCCGGTCTCGCAGCCGGGCCCGGTGCGCCACGACTGCGCCGGGTCATCGAGGCGGCCGGTCCACGTCGGCAGACTCGGCATGATGAGCGTCGAGTTGTCCTGTTGTGCGCCGTACAGGCGATACGGGAACTCGTTATCCACGTACACCTGGTAGATCTCGGCCGTCGGCTGGTTGTACTGCGTGCTCCACGTGCGCCCGCCGTTCAGCGACACGTTCGCGCCGCCGTCGTTCGACTGGATCATGATGTCCGAATTGTTCGGATTGATCCACAGGTCGTGATTGTCGCCGTGCGGCGTGCGGAGCGGCTGCCAGGTCTTGCCCGCGTCGGTGGACTTGAAGTACCCCTCGGCGCCCGCGTACACGACGTCGGCGTTTCGCGGGTCGGCCGTGATGGTCACGTAGTAGAACGGCCGCGTGATGAGCTGGGCGTACGTGCTCGCCAGCTGGAACGATTGCCCGCCGTCGTCCGAGCGGTACAGCCCGCCGCCGGGCTTCGCCTCGATGAGGACATAGACGCGGTTCGGGTTCGCGTTCGAGACGGCGATGTTCGCCTTGCCGACCAGCTCGTTAGGGAGGCCGGCCGTCACCTTCGTCCACGTGTCGCCACCGTCGGTCGAGCGGTAGATGCCGCCCTCGCGCGCCCCCGAGATGATCGTCCACGGCTTTCGTTCGGCGCGCCACATCGCGGCGAAGACGACGTTGGGGTTCCCGGGCTGGAGCTCGACGTCCACGGCACCGGTGCTATCGGATACGAACAACACCTTCTGCCAGGTCCGGCCGCCGTCCTTCGTCCGGAACACGCCGCGTTCCGCGTTAGGCTTGAAGCCGTTGCCGATGGCCGCCACGAACGCGACGTTCGGGTCGGACGGGTGGACGCGGATGCCGCCCACGTGGCCGGACTCACGCAGGCCGACATGTGTCCATGTCTTGCCGGCATCGGTGGACTTGTACACGCCGTCCCCGACCGAAACGTTCGAGCGGAGCCCGTCGGATCCCGTGCCGATGTAGATGACGTTCGGGTCCGAGAGCGCGACCTCGATTGCGCCCATGGACCCTGCGCCGATCTGGCCGTCCGTGATCGGGAGCCAGTTCTGGCCGGCATCCGTCGTCTTCCACACGCCGCCGCCGGTCGAGCCCATGTAGAATGTCATCGGCTGCGACGGCACGCCGGTCACGGTCGTGACGCGGCCGCCGCGCGCCGGGCCGACGCTCCGCCAGCGGAGCCCGGTCAGGAGCGCAGGGTCAACGACAGGCGCCACCGCTGCGCCGGGCCTATCGGCTCGCGCAACCGATGCGGCGGCGCGGTTGGCAGACTGGGCAGCAAGCGGAGAAACCGCGGCGAGAGGAATGAGACAGCGGAGCGCATGGCGCACGCACCGGTTCGACATGGCCAACCTCGGAGTCGGTATGCACGTGGGGTACGTCGTCCGGGCGCGCGGCGTTGGCGCGGCCGGGAACTCGTCTGAACCTTACCATGGCCTCCGGGCGGAAAGAACGCCACGGGGCATCGACGCGGGTGGTTGACGCGAAGCGCCCGCGATGAATCTTCCCCCGCCCGGTCCGTAGTCGGCGAAGCCGCTCCGCCACTCAGATGAACACCCAGGAGGGTCAATGAAGCGCACGCGCACCATGTTGCTGCTTGGCACGGCGTCACTCGCCGTGTCCGTAGTTTCGTGCACCGATGGCGGGGCCATAGCGCCGACCGCTGCGGGGGCCGGCTCGGTGGCCGCGGCGGACGCTGCGCGGAACGACGCAGCCCGGGACGATGTCGCCGAGATCGCCTTCGGCCGCACCAATACCGGCACCGTGTTCCCGGCGCCGTCAGGGCACGATCGCTCGTTCCACTCGTACGACAAGGTCGTGCCGCGGACGGTCGTGATCCCGGTCGGCGGCACGGTGCGCATGACCACCGGCGTGTTCCATCAGGCTGCCATCTACGACGTGGGAACCACGCCCGACGATATCGTCGTGTCGCCGGGCACGCTGGACGACATTAGCGTGCCGTTCCCGCCGGGTCTCCTACCGGACTTCCTGATCAACGACCCGACGAACCGGCTGGCGCTGAGCCCGATCTTCTTCGAGCCGACGACCTGGACGGCCCCGGCGGTGTTCGACCGCCCCGGTACCTACCTCATCATCTGCACGATCCTGCCGCACTTCGTCGAAGCGAAGATGTACGCGTACGTGATCGTGAAATAACCAGCCCGCGATGTCCGCGTTTCGGCCGTTGGTCGCGCCGCGTTTCAATGGCCCGTCGGGAACCTGACCTACCGGAACTCAGGGTATCTTTCACTCCCACCAGAACTTCGTCTTTCGCTTCTGGACGACCGGGAACTGAGATTCCTGCCTCAGCCCCAACGGCGGTGGCCGCAACCGACCAGATCGCGTTACTCCCACACGAGGAACGAAATGCGTCACGATCGCACCACCGACTTCGAATTCGACCAGGCGGGTCGCGTCTTCACGTGCAACGTCGAGGCATCTCCCGCAACCGGCGGCGACGCGTGGTGGTGGTTCCGCGTTTCGACAGAGCGTTCCCCGCAGCGGTACGCACCCTTTCGGCACGTCGCAAGCGAGAGCCTGGCCGATGTGCAATGCCGGATCGTGGCGTACTACGACGATTTACTCGCCCGCCGCGCGATGCCGGCTGTTTCGTACTGGCGCCGAGGGCGGCCGCCGGCGGAGCGGAAAGCCGACGCATGACGCCAGCGAGCGGGGTCGGAGTAATTACTCCGACCCCGCTCTGGCTTCGGCTCGCAGGAGTCAGCCCGGCCGAATGTTCTGGTTCACCCGGAACAGGTTCGTCGGATCGTACTTCCGCTTGAGCGCAACGAGCCGCTCGTACTTCGCCGGTCCGTACGCGGCGCGCACACGGTCGTTCCCCTCGGAACCGAGGTAGTTCACGTAGGCGCCGCCTGACGCGAACGGTCGCATTGCTGCGCTCGCGCGACGGGCCCAATCCGTGTGTGTCTCCCCCGTCGATGGGTCGGCCCACCTCGAGATCACGGCGAGATTGAACAGCGAGTCGCGATGCGCGAAGGCCGTCTCGTCGGCCGGAATACGCGCGACCGCGCCACCGAACTGCTCGATCAGCAGCGCCGACAGCGGCGACGTGACCGACGAGAAGGCGTCACAGAGTGCGTCGATGGCCTCGTCGGGCAGGCCTGCCAGGAAATCGCTGCGCCAGTAGACGTGCAGACCGTTGGGGAACCCCTCGTCGAGCATCGACTGCAGCGCGGGGTAGGTCATCTCCGACACCTGGTCGGCCACCGGGCCGAGGTCGCGGAGCGGTTGGATGGCCTGCTCCGCCATCGCCGCGGGGCCGTTGTAACACGAGAGGACGGCGACAATGGGGACGCCGTCGGGCGACGTCATGAGCGCCGCGAAGATCGTGAGCTCATCGCTGGCCGACGCGGCGAGGTCGCGATACCGCCTGAGGATCTCCGGCGCCCGGGGGGCCGGGTACACGAGCATGCCGCCGTAGACCGTGTGCACCGGGTGCAGCCGGAACTCGAACATCGTGACCACGCCGAAGTTGCCGCCGCCGCCACGGACGCCCCAGAAGAGGTCAGGGTTCTCGGTCGCATTCGCTCGGCGCACCTGTCCGTCCGCCGTGACGATCTCCACGCCGATCACGTTGTCGGCGGCGAGCCCGTAGCTCCGCATCAGCCATCCGAGGCCGCCACCCAGCGTTAGGCCCCCGACGCCCGTCGTCGAGATGAGCCCGCCCGTCGTCGCGAGCCCGTGCGCGTGTGTGGCCGCATCCATGTCGCGCCACCGCGCGCCGCCTTGCACGCGCGCGACCCGCCGCTCGGCATTCACTGTCACGCCGCGCATCCCGGAGAGATCGATGACGATCCCGTCGTCGCACGAGCCGAGGCCCGCCGCGTTGTGCCCACCGCCGCGGACCGCGACCAGCAGGCCGTGCTCGCGCGCGAAGTTCACGGCGGCTACGACATCGTCGGTCGAGCCGCAACGCACGATGATCGCGGGGGACCGATCGATCATACCGTTCCAGAGCTTGCGCGCGTCGTCATACCCGGCGTCACCGCGACGGATGACGCTGCCGCTGAGGCGCGTGCTGAACGTGCTGGGCGTCGCGCCCGGGGTTGCGCTCGTCATCGTTGCCTCTCCTGCTTGGCCATCGAAAGCGACTACGCGCCGGCGTCGGCGGGGCAGCAAATATCCACTCGGTGATCGGGAGATGCGAGTCCCCGGGAGGCCGGCGTGGCCATCATCAGCGCCCTGTCGAGCTCGGATCGCATCGCATCATGAGGCGATCATGTGCTTCGCGGCGGGAACGCGCGCCACGCCCCTCGTCAGACCTAACGCACCGGCCGCGATTCGGAAAGAACTCGCGGCGCGTCAACACGCGAGGGCGCACCCGTCGGCACGCTGATCGCTCCCGGCAACGAGTGATCCGTCCGGCTGCCGAACGATGACCTGGCCTCGGCCGAACATCGTGCGCCCGTACGTCGGTGGATTCAGCACGATGTCATGGCCTCGTGCTTGGAGCGCATCCGCCACCGCCGCCGCCGTGCCTGACTCGAGATACACGCGCCCGCCATCGATTTCCGGTTCGATGAAAAACCGTGGCCGGTCGAGTGCCTCCTGTGGGGTTGCAGCATCATCGACCAGCGCGGTGACCACCTGCACGTGACCTTGTGGTTGCATCACCCCGCCCATGACGCCGAACGGGCCCACCAGAGAACCATCGCCGCGCGTCAGCATCCCGGAGATGATCGTATGATACGGCCGCTTTCCCGGCGCGAACACGTTAGGGTGCCCGGCGTCGAGTGAGAACCCGCGCCCACGATTCTGGAGCGAGAAGCCAAGCCCTTCGGGAACGATGCCGGTTCCAAACCCGAGATAGGTCGAGCTCACGTACGAGCACGCATTTCCTGCCGCGTCCACGGCACAGAAGTACACCGTGCCGGGAATGCCCGCCGGCACTCCATGCTGGACGCGTGCTGCGGCACGGACGGGGTCGATGAGCCGACGACGCTCCGACGCGTAGGACCGCGAGAGTAGCGCCGGCACCGGCGCCGGCGACACGGCGGGATCGGCCACGTACCAGCGGGCATCCGCGAAGCCGAGTCTGAGCGCCTCGATGTGAACGTGCGCGCGGTCGACGCTTCCGAATGGATGCACCGGCAATTCCTCGAGGATCGCGAGAGCCAGGAGCGCCGCGAGCCCCTGCCCGTTCGGCGGACACTCCCACACCCGAACGTCGCGATACGCGACCGCGATCGGCTCCGCCCACGTGGACTCGTGCCGCGCGAGGTCGTCGGCCGTCAGCGCACTCCCATACCGGCGAGCGGCCGCCGCGATCGCTTCGGCAGCGGGTCCCTCGTAGAACGCGGAGCGACCGTCCGTCGCGATGCGCTCGAGCACGCGAGCCAGCCCGGGATTACGGAATACTTCCCCGGCGCGTGGCGCGCGCCCTTCCAGCGTGAGCTCCTGCGAACGAAGCTGCCCGAGATTCCGCTCCCACGCGGCAGCAGTGACCGATCCGACCTCGAATCCCGACTCCGCGGTCTCGATGGCGGGAGCGAGTAGCTCGGACACAGGCATCGTTCCGTGGCGCGCGATCAGGTCGAACCATCCGGCGCATACACCGGGCACCGTGATCGCATCCCCGTGGAGTGGGGGGATCTGCCCTCGCTCATCGCGCGCGACGTCGGCGAGCATGCGACCACGTGGAGCGCGGCCGGATCCGTTGAGCGCCGTCACCCTGCCCGTGCCTGCTTCGAAGTGGAGCGCGAACATGTCGCCGCCGAGGCCCGTCGAGGTCGGCTCGGTGACGTGTAACATCGCGTCCATCGCGACGCAGGCATCGGCTGCACTCCCGCCCTTTCGGAGCACACGAGCGCCGACCGCGCTCGCGTGCCGCTGACTACTTGCCACCATGCCGGTCATCGACCGCACATCCGAGACGCGCTCCACGAATCGCCCGCTCACGGCGTTTCCTCGAGCGCGCGCCGCAGAAAACCATCAACGCGAGCGAGAATCCGCTCGGCGTCGTGACGGTCCACGCCGCGGCGAATCATGACGACGGCGACCTTCGCGCGATACCCCGCGGCCTCGAGCGCTTGTCGTGCCTCTTCCTCCGTCGCGTCCGTGAGCGTCCGCACGATGCGCCTGGCGCGAGCGACGAGCTTGTCGGAACGCTTGGGGACATCGACGCTCAGGTTCTCGTAGATCTTCCCCGTTCCCAGCATGGTGCCGATGGTCATCATGTTCAGCACCATCTTGCACGCCGTCGCCGCGCGCAGTCGAGTCGCGCCCGTAATGACTTCCGGCCCCACGAGCGGCGCGATGATGACATCGGCCGCGTCAGGCGGCACGCCCGTGAGGTTACACGCAATCAACACGCGCCCCGCGCCCCGCTGTTTCGCCTCCGCGAGGGCGCCGTGCACGAACGGTGTCGTTCCACTCGCGGCTATCCCGACCACGACGTCATGCTCGCGCACGCCGCGACGACGCACCTGCTCGGCACCATCACCCGCATCATCCTCGGCGCCCTCACTGCTGCGGAACACCGCCTCGGGGCCGCCAGCGACGATCGCCTGGTAAACGGGATCGGGTGTGTCGAGTGTCGGCGTCTGCTCGGCCGCCTCGATCACTCCGAGCCGGCCGCTCGTGCCGGCTCCCACGAAATAGACGTGTCCGTCGCGCCGACGCCGCTCGACCATGAGCTCGACCGCCAGGGCAATGCGGTCGAGCTCACGCCCGACGACCGTCGCGACCTCGGCATCCGCGTCGTTGACGATCCGGAGCGCCTCCCGCAGCGGTAGCGCATCGAGACGCATCGTCCGCGGATTGCGCTGCTCGGTGAGAAAGCGCCCGAAATCGCGCTCTGGCCCCGTCGCGCCGGGAGGACCGGTCACGCGCGCGCCTCCCGGAACGGCTGAGAGGCCGCCATCGCGCCGGCATGCACCGGGTCGGGGAGCGCCGGCTCGTTAGGCCGCCGGCCGAGGGCGAGTCCGAGGCCGAGGGTCAACGCGGCACCGAGCGGAAACGTCCACGGGAACGCGAGCTTGATTGGCTGCGACACGCCGCCGACATCGATGCGAACGAACGTCGCCGCCAGCACGATCGACGCACCGAGCACCACCCACCCCATCTTGAGCCACTCGCGGCGAAGCAGCGGGAGCGACAGCACGAGAATGCCCGCAAGCGCCGCCACGATTACCACGCGCGCCCACGCGTGATGCTGCCAGTTGAGCGCGAAGACGAGCAGGATCGTGAGCGGCACGCCCCATACGAGCCCTCGGCCATCGCGTCGAACGGGCAGCAGCGCGAGGAAGAGGATCCCGAGCATCGCGCCGTACGTGTAGCCCGCCATTGCCATCGCGAGCCGGAGCAGGTCGGGATACTGCTCGATGCGTGAGCACACGATGGCCATGAGGCAGATGATCACGCCGGCGACGACGACGAACAGACGCGAGAGCCGAAGCAGACGGGCGTCGTCCGCTACAGCCCTCACGACGCGCTCATACAGCGAGAGCCCGGTCTGCGCCATGGCCGAGATGGCGGCGGTCTGGGTAGCCGCGGCGAAGATCGATGCGAAGAGCAAGCCTTTCACGACCACGGGCATCGCCTGAAGGATGAACACCGGGAAGATGTAGTCCGACCGCTCGCGCACTTTGGCGAGCTGAGCGGCATTCATCGGAAACTGCTCGAAGTACGCGAAGAGGCCGACGCCAACCGTCAGCATAACGAGTGGCAGAATCATCGCGACGCTGGACCAGAGCACGGCCTTCCGTGCCTCCTGCGCATTACGACAGCAGAAGAACCGCTGCGCCATTGTCTGGTCGGTGCCGTGCGAGCCGAGCGTGAGGAACGTGAAGCCGAAGAGCCCGCACCAGAACGTGAACTCGGCGGTCGGCGACAGCGAGAAGTCGAACAGCTGAAACTTGCCGGCCGCGCGTCCCGCTTCGATGATGCCGTCCACGCCGCCGGGCACCGCGGCAACGACGGCAACGAGCGAAGCGAGCGCGCCGAGCACGATCATGGCGAATTGCACGACATCGGTCCACACGACCGACGTGATACCGCCGATCCAGGTCCATCCGACGCCGATGAGTGTCAGGAGAACGATCGCGGGCAGCGCGCCGACGTTCGTGATGGCATCGAGCACGATGGCGGCGAGGAAGAGCCGCGCGCCCTGGCCGAGCACGACGCCAACGAGGAAGATCGCGGACGCGCCCTTCACGACACCCGGACCGAGCCGGCGCCCCATGAACTCGTACGGGCTGTAGACCTCGTTGCGGTAGTACGCCGGAATCAGAAAGTAGGCGATGAGCACACGCGCGAGGATGCTCCCGATAGCGAGCATCATGTACGTGTAGTTGCCGCCCCGCGCGAAGGCGATGGCCGGCAGGGCGACGAACGTCACGCCGCTCACCTCGCTCGCCACGATCGATCCGCTCACCGCCCACCACGGCAGCTTGCGTCCGCCGAGGAAGAAGTCGCGGATCGTCTGGCCGCGGGTTGTGAGTCGGTCGGCGATCCACGACGTTCCCGCGATGTAGAGGATGAGTACGACCCAGTCGAGCCAGTGAAACTGTCCGGTCACCTATGTCATTCCGAGCGTCAGTGCCTACAAGTGAGCGCGAGCCGCAACTTGCTCGCCCGCAAACGACCGCACAAGACAACCTCCGGCGTGGTTGCCCACCTCGACCCCATGCCGCACGTTTCGACGTCCACGCGTTTGCCCCTACATATGATGAGACTTCTTTTGATCGAGAGAATGGCCGTCGCGCTGGTGCTCGTCGCGTGCGCGACTATCGCCCCAGCGCCAGTCGCGGCTCAGCCTCCGTCGGTCGCGGTCGCGGCACCATCCACCCTCGTGCGTGCGCGGCCGAGCGACGTCGGGTTCAGCGACGCGCTCATCCCGCGCCTCGACTCGATCATCACCGCCGCCATCGCCGATAGCGCCACCCCCGGGGCGACGATCGCCGTCGGGCGGCGCGGACGGCTCGTCCTGCTCAAGGGCTACGGCCGCACAGACTGGGCGCCGAGGGCGCCGGCCGCCAACGACAGCACGATGTACGACATGGCCTCGCTCACGAAGGTCGTGTCGGCCACGACGGCGGCGATGATTCTCGAGGAAGAGGGGACGCTGGACCTCGACCGCACGGTCGCGAGCTATCTGCCGGAGTACGACGTCCCGGACAAGCGCGCCATCACCGTGCGCATGCTACTCACGCACACGAGCGGCATCAGGTCGTTTCACCCGTTGTGGAAGGACGCGAAGGGTCGCGACGCGTACCTCGCCGGGATGATCAGGTACCCGCTCCTGAACGACCCGGGACGGCAGGCGCTGTACACCGACTGGAACATGGTGCTGCTGCAGCTCATCATCGAGCGCATCACGAACCAGACGCTCGACCAGTTCATGGAGACGCGGGTCTTCGGCCCGCTGGGGATGCGCGATACGCGCTACAATCCGGCGGCGACGCTCAAGCCGCGCATCGCGCCGACCGAAGTCGAGGACTTCCGCGGCGGTCACGTGTGGGGTGTGGTGCATGACGAGACGGCGTGGGTGCTGGGCGGCGTTTCCGGGAACGCCGGGCTCTTCTCGAGCGCGCGGGACCTCGCCGTGTTCATGCAGATGCTCCTGAACGGCGGCACCTACGGGAGTGCGACCGTCGTGCGTCCGACGACGGTGGCTCGCTGGACCGCACGCCAGCGCCCGGACGCGAGCCGCGCGTTAGGCTGGGACACGCCGTCCCGCAACTCCAGCGCGGGTCGCTTCTTCTCGCTCCGGAGCTTCGGGCATACGGGATTCACCGGCACGTCGGCGTGGGCGGACCCGGAGAAGGAGCTGTTCGTGGTGCTGTTGACGAACCGCGTGAACCCGACCCGCAACAACCAGAAGATCGGCCCGCTGCGTCGCGCGGTGGCCGACGTGGTCCAACAGTCCATCGTCGACGCACCGTTGCGGGACTGGGAGGCCCTGCTTCGGTAACGACGAGAAGTACGCTGGTAGCTCACAGCTACCAGCGCTTCTCAAGCAGTTCTTCTAGAAGTCATACCGTATCCCAACCTGTGCCTGTCTCGGCGCCAGGGCTCCGCTCGGCAGACCGAAGCTCGCGAGCTGGTTGCCGTTTCGGTCGTTCAGTGTGCCGCTCCAGCCCGACCAGTTCACCCAGTTGAACAGGTTGAACACTTCGGCCGAGAGCTGCGCCCGCGTCGTCCCGATCGTGAAGTTGCGGGCAAGGCGCAGGTCTACCGTACGGTACATGTTCTCCCATCCGCCCTCGGTGTCCTGCACGCGCTCGCCGTTCGGCCAGTCGTCCGTCGTCAGGCCGGAGTTGTTCAGGTCGCGGCCGTCGGTCACGCCGAACGGACGCGGCGACGCGAAGATCCCGATCCCCGAGAGCTGGAAGCCGAACGGCAGGGTCGTGATCCCCGAGAGTACCACGCGATGTCGCTCGTCACCGGACGTCCGCTGCATGGTGAACTGCGACGGGTCCGCGTAGCCGCCGAGCCCCTCGAACGACGCCTTGTAGTAGCCTAACGTGTACGCGAGGCTCGCCCGGCGCGGCCGCATGGGGTCCGCCGACCGCTCCCAGGTCATGCCAGCCGTGAGCGCGCGGAACCGCGCTTCGCCGAAGTCGTCCCAGACCGTGATGTTGCCGAAGTTCGGCGTCAGCCGCCGCGCGCCCGTGGTCGGAATCACCGGGTTCGCGTTGTAGTTCACGTACAGGTCGCGACCCCGCTGATCGACGTAGTCGAGGTTCATCACCAGGTCGTCGGTCAGCACCTGCCCGAGACCGAACGACCACTGGTACGTCTGGGGCGTCTTGATGTCCGTCGCAACGAGCGTGATGTTGGGCCGGGCGGTCACGCCACCCGAGATCACCCGCTCACGCAGCTCCTCGGCCGTGGCGTCCCCGGGATCCTGGATCTCGTAGCTGCGCCACGAGGCCGCCTGGACCTCCGCGAACGCGTTCGTGCTCGGGAACCGCCCGTTCATGATCCCCCAGCCGCCGCGCAGGAACGTCCGATCGCGGCCGGTCACGTCCCACGAGAACGAGATGCGCGGCGCGAAGTTGTTCAGGTCGTTCTTGCGATCGCCGCGGTTCAGGAACCCCGGGAGCGCGGACTGCAGCGTCGGGTCCTCCGCCCACGGCACCTCGAAGTCGTTCGCCAGCGTGTTGATTTCGGCGTCCCACCGGACCCCCGCGGTGACCGTGAGGTCGTTGCTCACGCGCCACTCGTCCTGCAGGTACAATCCGGTGACCCATCCGTCGGCCTCCGCGCGCGCATCCACGTCGCTGTTCGGGTTGAAGAACCCCACCCCGATCGTCGCGCGGAACGGCACCGTGTTCGTATCGGTGCTGTACTCGAATAGCCCATCGCGGTTGAGCGGCAGGAAACTCGACGTGCGGACGTGCGTCAGCTCGGCCCCCGCGTTGACAATGTGCCTTCCGCCTGGGAGCGTGTACGTCAGCTTGTTGATCGCCCGGTAATGTCGTTCCCGGAGAATGAGCGGGAAGTTGTTGCGGCCGAAGTTGAGACTCGGGTAGTCGCGCCGCGCCCCCGGGAACAGCGCTTCCTCGTTGTGGTTCCACGCGAGGAGGTGCAGCGACGCCTGGTTCACGATCGATCCGGTGGGCGTGTAGGTGTCGCGCAGCTGCAGACTGTGAATCCAGTACTTCGCCGCGAGCCCCGATTGCCGCGACTCCGTGCCGCCGAAGAACGTCTCGGAATCGTAGTTGCGTCCGGCGTAGATAAGGTCGGCCGTGTGGTTGGCGGTGAACGGCGACGTCAGGCGGAGCACGCCGGTGTGATTCTTCGTCGGCGCGCTGAACGTGCCGGCGAACTCATCCCAGATCCCCGGATTGAACGCCGGCCTGCCCGGCACCACCTGGATGTTGTCGTTCGTGTTGCCGAGCTCGTAATTCAGCGAGAAGAACAACTTGTCGCGCACCAGCGGGCCGCGGACGTTGAAGCCGAGCTGTTGCCGGTCGTAGTCGGTGCGCTGGTAGTTGTCGCCGTCACGGGCCCGCGTGCGCCGCTGGAACTCGTCGAGCGCTCGCAAGTCGTTGTTCTGGAAGAACAGAAACACCGACCCCTGCATCTCGTTCGTGCCGCGCTGCGTGACGCCGCTAATGATGTAGGACCCACCGCGCGTGAGCTCCACGTCGTACGGGTTGAGGTGCACGCGGAACTCGCGCAGCGCTTCCTGTGGGATGGGCGACCCGGTCTGCGGGATGCCAACGAGGTTGCCGTTGAACATCGATTTCCACTCGACGCCGTCGAGATAGAAGTTCCAAAACCGGAGGTCGGGTAACGGCCCCGCGGCCGGGAGCGAACGCCCGGCCGTAGGCGCAAACGTCTTGATGCCCGGGACGATCGCCGCGAGGTTGATCGTGTTGCGCGTGTTGAGCGGCAGATTCTGAATCTCTGCCTGGACCACCGGCGCCGAGATGTCGGTGCGCTGCGCCTCGAACGTCGCGCGCGGCTCGGCGGTTACCTGCACACCGCTCAGCGTGACCGCGGTTTCCTGCAGCGCGAAGTCCAGCGTCGCGCGCTGGCCGAAGAGCAGGCGGATCTCCTGCCGCGCCGGCGTAAAGCCGACGCGTTGCACGCGTACCTCGTACGTGCCGGGCGGCAGGCCGACGACCGTGTAGTCACCGGTTGCCGACGTGCGCGTGCCGCGCACCTGATTCGTCTCGCGGTCGGTGACGCCGATCTGCGCGTCGGCGACCGGACGGCCTTGCGCCGTGACCCGACCCGTAAGCGACGCTGTCGTTTGCGCCGCGACGGGCGCGGCGATAAGGGTGACCACCGCGGCGCCCATGACCGCGATGCGTCCGGATGTCACACCTCCCCGTGTCTCGAGTCTCGAACGTGGGATCACTCTCGACGTGAATGCCACACGCGCCTCCGGGTGGACGGTAAAAGACCCAACGTGACGACCACTCATCATCGGTACAGCAGGTACGGCTCGCGCATCGCGCGGAACGCCTCGGCCTGCGCGTCCCACTCGGCGAGCACCTCACGAAGACGGCCAGCATCCACCGCGAGGCGGAACCGATCGGTGCCGGCGAGCCGATCCACGGTACGCAGGCCGGGCTCGCGCTGGTTCGAGCCGGCCCACGCGAACTCGTTAGGATGCAGTCGCCGGATCGTGTCAATCAGCAACATGGCCGTGCGGACCGCACGAAATGAACCGCGGTCCGTCACCGTCAGGCGTACGCCCGGGATCACCTGTCCGGCGAAGCGACGCCCGTCGGCGGCAACCGGGATGCGCGCCGTCTCGAACCGCACGCCGGGCAATCGCAACGCAGTCATCTCGCGAACGACCTCCTCGGCGCGAAGCCACGGCGCGCCCGTTTGCTCGAAGGGAAAGTCGGTGCCACGCCCCTCGGAGAGATTCGTACCCTCGAGCAACACGGTGCCCGGGTAGAGCAACGCCGCCTCGAGCCTCCGGATGTTCGGCGAAGGAGGAATGAAGCGAAGTCCGGTCTGGTCGAGCAGCATGTCACGACGCCAGCCGTCCACCGGCACGACGTGCAGCGCCGCGCCGATGCCGAAACGCTCGTTGTACAGGCGCGCGAGCTCGCCGACCGTCATGCCGTGGCGCAGCGGGGTGGGGTACATGCCGACGAACGAGGCGAACGCCGGGTCGAGTACCGGCCCCTCGACGATGTCTCCGCCGATCGGGTTCGGCCGGTCGAGCACCGCGAACGGGATGCCCTTCTCGGCGGCCGCCTTCATCGACAGCGCCATCGTGGACACGCGCGTGTACGTCCGCGCGCCCACGTCCTGCACGTCATAGATGAGCACGTCCACATCACGCAGCATCTCGGGGGTCGGCTCGCGGACGTCGCCGTACAACGAGTAGACGGGAAGCCCCGTCTTCTCGTCCTTGCCCGATGGAATCGGTTGACCGGCGGGTGCATCGCCGCGAAGTCCGTGCTCGAACGCGAACAACGCGACGAGCTTCACACGCGCGTCGTTCGCGAGCAGGTCGATGTTGGCGCGCCCGCGCGAGTCGATGCCGGCGACGTTCGTGATCAGGCCGATTCGCTTACCGACGGCCCACGACGGAGGTGTAGCGACGAACCGGTCGAGCCCCGGCCGAACCGAGCCCGGCGTTGCGACAGCGACAGCGTCCGAGCGGCTCGCAGCGGGCGACCCACAGCCCACGGCGGCCAGTGCCACGCAGAGTGCGTGGTGCGAAGCCAGTAGCCCGACGCGCACGCTTCAAATAGTGCGGACAAATCGGTACACGCAAGCGGGGCGGTCGCAGCCGAGTCTGCCATTGCAGGGGACATATTTCGGCGTCGAAGCGCTCCGCGTGAACGAGCGCTGCCACCATCTCGGCGAGAGGCCAAGCACATCAAACCACATTCACGGAGCGAACGCGCCTAACGCGAACCACCCGGCCACCCGCCGAACGGCATGGCCCACGCGAATCACCGCGATTCACCGTGATGAATGGCGCATCCGATACCCGTCCGTCAGCGCATCGACGGTGCTCCGATTCCGCTCGGCAGGTTCCAGGGTGGGACGAGCCGTTCGTGCTTCCATCCAGGAATCGCTCGTGATTCGACAATCGCCCATTATCGTCAGATCCAGCGGACCGGACGCGCGTCCTTACTGCGCGTTGACGTCGCGCGTTCTACGCGTATGCTCTACCCCCGACCCGCTGTCTAACCGGACGTGACCGACTTCCTCGCCGACCTGCAGGCACACTTTGCCGACCGCTACACCATCGAGCGTGAGCTCGGCGGGGGCGGCATGTCGCGCGTCGTCCTGGCCAGAGATCCCAAGCTCGACCGGCGGGTGGTGATCAAGCTCCTCCCACCCAGCGTCACCGCCACCCTCTCCGCCGAGCGGTTCAAGCGCGAGATCATGCTTGCGGCGGGGCTCCAGCACCCGAACATCGTCCCGGTCCTGAGCGCCGGAGACTTCGGTCCGGTGCCGTATTTCATCATGCCCTTCATCGAGGGTGAGTCGCTCCGGGCGCGGATGCAGCGGGGGCCTCTCTCGGTGCGCGAGTGCGTCACGATCCTCAAGGACGTCGCCCGCGCCCTCGCCTTCGCGCACGGACGAGGGATCATCCACCGCGACATCAAGCCCGATAACGTCCTCCTCGCGGCGGGGGCCGCGGTGGTAACCGACTTCGGGGTTGCGAAGGCGATTACGGCTTCGCGGCAGTCGGGCTTGCAGGCGGCCGCTGGTACGATGACGGGCGTCGGGACGTCCCTCGGGACGCCGGCGTACATGGCGCCCGAGCAGGCAGCGGCGGATCCCGCCACCGATCACCGCGCGGACATCTACGCTCTCGGGATCGTCGCCTACGAGATGCTCACCGGCGCCCCGCCGTTCCACGGGCGTACGCCGCAGGCGCTCCTGGCCGCGCAGCTGTCCGAAAAACCGGCGCCGCTCACCTCCCGTCGATACGACGTGAGCGTGCCGCTCTCCGCACTCATCATGCAGTGTCTGGAGAAGGAGCCGGCGAAGCGCCCGAAGTCCGCGAACGACGTGCTCCGCGCGCTCGATGATCCGGGCGTCCTCGTGAGTGACGCGTTCCCGGCCGCCGAAGCACCAAAGCGACGCCGGAAACGCTACATGGAGATTGGTGGCGGAGTGCTCGTCGTAGCTGCAGTGGCGGCGGCGTGGGTGCTCACAGCCCCACCGCCGTCGCCCGGCACCGCCGCCGACTCCGCTCGGCAAGACTCGGTACGCCTGGCTGCGGCGCGGACCCCCGCAGCCGCGGCCGTCCCGACGGGACCGCGCGCCGTCGCCGTATTCCCGCTCGTGAGCATCGGGAATGACGCCGAGGCGGGTCAGGCGGCGCAGGGAATCACGTCGGAGGTGGCGAGTGCGCTCGCTCGCGTGCCGGGTGTTCGTGTCGCGTCGCAGACCACCGTGGCGGCAGTGCGGCAGGGTGTGCAATCACCGGCCGAGGCGGCGCGCGCGCTCAACGTGACTTATCTGCTCGAGGGCACGGTGCAGCGTGCGCGCGAACGTCTTCGCGTGAGCGTACGACTCGTGAGCGTGGGGAACGACTCGACGGTGTGGGCGGGGACATTCAATGGTACGACCGCCGACGCCCTCGCCTTGCAGGATTCGACGGTACGCGCGGTCGCCGGCGCCGTCGCAGCGACGGCGGGTGGCGCGCCGCGCTAAGCGCCTGAAATGTCGATAGCGGGTGCGCGGCAGCCCTGCGGCCTGGTGTGATGGATGGTCGGGTGGGCCTCGCGGCCGCCAAGGCTCCGCTGACGGCAGGCGTCGTCGGCGGGGGATACGGATCGGGCGGATGAGACGGATCACGGCCGATCCCTCCGCGCGAGGGAGGGCGGGTCTCGCAGGGGCCAGAAGAGGAACGGCCCGCCAGGGACGGTGGCGTCCCGAGCGGCTGTCCCCCCTCTCTTTTTCAGGCCGCTCGAGAGAGCGACGCCGCTGCCGCGTTGGTCATCTTCGTCAGCCTGTTCCATCCCGGCCATCCCCCTCCTGCCGTTTCCCCACCTGGCCCGGTCGCGATGCCAGCCAAGGGAAATGAGGCTCGGAGACGAAGATGGCTACGCGGCGGCGCCGTCGATCGCGCCAGCGGCCTGTAGAGAAAGAGGGGAACAGCCCCGGGGGACGATGCGTCCCGAACGGCCGTCCCCCTCATCACTCTCGGCTCGTTAGGCGAGGGGCGAGGGGACTTCCCCAGCCCCGGAGCGATCCGTCTTGATCCGCCCGATCCGTTCAGACCCGTATCCCGAAAAGAGCGGGCCGCGCTGCGCCGCGAACGCGACGCGCGATCCTCTGTGTGACGAACCACTCTGATCGAGCGCGAAACCTCCGATCAGCGTTAGGCACCCCTCACGGGACCCGGAACGCCGCCTCGGCGCGGAATTCCGGCGCGAGCGAATGACGGACTCTGACCTTGTATTCGCCGGGCCCTGAACGCACGCCGAACTGGACCTCGAGCGGCCCGAGAGATTGGCCAGGCGCGAGATCGGTCTCGATGTTGTCAGCGGCGCACGAGATGAGCGGCTCGAATCGGTCGAGCAGCGCGGTCGCATCGACGTCGGATTCCTGCACGAAGCAGATGCGGGCGCGAACGCGCACCGGCGCGGAGCCGGTGTTGACGAGCGTTGACGTGGCCGTGAGCATCGCCGTGTACGGACTGCCCGCAGGTGGGGCGTCGATCCGCGTCACGAGTCGCTGCTCGAGGCCCGATGGCCCGGTGGCGCGACCATCCAGGCTCCCGACGAGGAGTGCGTTCTCCGGACCGGACACCGAACTTTCGGAACATGCGGAGACGGCAAGCGCGCAGGCAGCGGCGAACGCGCGTGCGGGGCGAGCCATCGACGAGCGAAGGACCTGACGGCGAACAAACCCGGTCGGCACAGCTACCTCCTCGCAGTGTTGTGCTGTCGGCCGCCATGCCTAACCTTGCCCGTGGCGAGTTGGTCACGCCCCTTGGGCATATCGGGGTCAGAGTCGAATATCATCATATCGTTGCATCGGGGACAAAAGGATGAAATTCGAATCTGACCCCAATTTGGTTCTCGGGATCATACTCCTCGTCGCGGGGTGTGCACGTGGCCCGGCCGTCGCCGCGCCAACCCCCACTGACGCGCCCCGGTTTGCCGCCGGGGACTCGGTGTCCATCGACACCGTCGCGCCGCGCGTGGTGCACTACCACGTCCGCAGGCCGACCGGTCCGTTCTCCATCCACGTCGTAACCGTCCCCGCGGCACTGTATGAGATCACCGCGGCGCGCGCCCTCGATTCCCTCCACGGACGAGAGCGAGTGACCGACATGGTCCGCCGGGAGCGAGAGCGCGGCGCCCGCATTCCCATCGCTCTCAACGCCGACTTCTTCGACCTGCGCACGGGAGCCAACGAGAACAACCAGGTCATCAATGGTGAGGTCTGGAAGTCCGTGCCGGTGACGGACTCGCCGCACGACACGTTTCGGAACGCTCATACCCAGTTCGCCATTGGTGCAGACGGCCGGCCGTACCTCGATCGATTCACCTACGCGGGATCGCTGACCGGCACCTGTGGCCGGTTCGTCGTCGATGGCATCAACGGCATGCCGCGCGTCGCCGACGCGCTCGTGATCTTCACAGGCGCGTACGGGAATGCGCCGATGGCCGATTCCGCTCGCGCGCCCGCCCAGCTCGTGGCGATGGGCCCCGCGGCGCGACCCGGGCACGGAATCGAAGACGTCGACCTGACGATCGTCGCCGCGCTCGGTGCGGGCGCGTCGGGAATCCTGCCGGACCGGTACATCCTCGCGGCCTACGGATCGGCGCGCGCGCGTCTCGATTCCATCACGCATTGTGCGTCGTCACCGCTGCGGCTGTCGCACGCGTTTCGCCCGGACCGCGGGCGCCTAACGATGATCGTCGGGGGCTGGCCGCGCGTCGTGACCGACGGGCGCAACGTGGCCGCGTCAGCCGACTCGGTCGAGGGCACGTTCCCGCGCTTTTCGGCGCAGCGACACCCGCGGTCGGCCGTGGGATTCTCGCGCGACAGCTCGGTGGTTTACCTCGTGGCGGTCGACGGCCGGCAACAGACGAGTGCCGGGATGACGCTCGTGGAGCTCGGCGATTTCCTCGCGTCGATCGGCGTGTTCCA
>DASURJ010000925.1:0-5807 GCA_036280115.1 Gemmatimonadaceae bacterium | reverse complement strand
TGCCGAGTCGGCTCGGGATAGGAGTGCCGGCGCTTGCGCGTGCGGCGTACGAGGGAGTCGTGCGGGAGATCACCACGCCACTCGTGGGCACGCCGTCGTACATCGCCGAGCTCCTGGCCGTCACGGATCCCGAGCCGGTTGCCTCGCCCGTCCCGGGCGACCCGGTGCCCGTCCTGCATGCGCTGCTGCGTCACGCACTGCTCAGGGAGTACGCCGAAGCCGGCGCGCGGGCGCTCGATCGAAGCGACCCGGCGCTCCTGCGGGATGCGGAGCTCGTTGACCTGGTGCCTGACACGGCGCCGACGCCCACCTGGTCGTGGGTGCGCTCGCAGCCGCTGGCGGGAGGGACGGTTCGCGATGTGGTCGCGAGCGATCCGATGCTCGAAGCATTCCGTGCCGCGTTACGCGTGCTCGCGGCAACGCCGGTCCCCGTGCTCGAGCGACATCTCGCGACGACACTCGACGCGGCGTCCCATCGACTCGATGCCTGGGTCACGTCGCTGGCCAGTCGAAGGCTCGCCGAGATGCGCGCTGCGACGCCCACGGGTGTCAGCATCGGCGGCTACGGCTGGGTGGAGAACCTCCGGCCAGCGGCGACTGTCCCCGCGGTGACGGCACCCGACGAGCCGGGGCCGCTCGTGGCAGCACCTAACGACCCGGGCTTCGTCCATGCTCCGTCCCTGAACCAGGCGAGTGCCGCCGCGCTGCTTCGCAACGCGCATCTGTCGCACGGCGGTGAGCGCGACTCGCCCTACGCGATCGAGCTGACGTCCGGACGCGTGCGACTCGCCAGGCAGCTGTTCGAGGGTGTGCGCCAAGGGCAGCCGATCGGCGCGCTCCTCGGCTACACCTTCGAGCGCAATCTGCACGAGGCCGGGCTCGACGCACTCATCGATGACTTTCGGGCCGTTGCGCCGCTGCCCGGCGCCGCCGACCGACGAATCGTCGTTGACGGGCTCACACTCGCGCTGAAGTGGCGGGACACTCCCGATTCGGTGCTGCCACCGTCCCACGCGCTCCACGCGCGGGCGAAGAAGGTGCTCGATGCACTGGAAGTTGCCGTCGATGCGGCCGCCGATGCCGTCAATGCGGAGGGTGCGTTTCAGATCGTGCGCGGCAACTTCGCGCGCGCCGCGGCCTCGCTCGACGCGATCTCCAGCGGTCAGGCGCCACCGCCGGACCTCGCGTTCCTCGGTACGCCGCGCACGGGAACGGCGCTCACGCATCGGGTGGCGATGTTCGTGCCCGCGGACCCCAGTGATAACCCGCCCGGTTGGGCGGACCGCGCATCATCGCCTCGGGCTCAGGCCGACCCCGCGCTCGATGCGTGGGCCGGACGACTGCTCGGTCCCGCGACGGGCATCACCGCGCGCGTGGTGGTGGACGGTGACGCGGAGCCGCGCGTCGTCTCGTTGACGGCTCTCGAGCTCACTCCCATCGACTTCGTGTGGGCAACGGAGGGCGCGGATGGGGTGCCCCCCGAGATCGCCGCTCGCCTCCTGCACGCGGCCGGTGTCGCGTCGGGGCGCGTAGACCTCTCGCGAGCGGCCGGCGGATTCGGTGACCTCGTCGAGCTTGGCGCTCGTGCCCACCGCTTTCTCGCCGGGGCGCGCCCGATGGACGGGGCCGACCTGCTGCCGCCGCACGCCGAGCCGGCGCGAGGGCTGGATCTCGATGAGCTCGAGGAGCGGACAGCCGCCGCCGAGCAGGCGCTGGCCGCTGCGCACGAGGCGTTGGCGCAGGCGCTCACCGACGGAACGGGTATCGGGCAGGCGATGCTGCGCGTCGCGTCATTCGGGGTGCCCGGAGCCGTGCCGGCGTTAGGCAGCGAGGCCGTACAGGCTCGCGCGGTGCTCGTCGAGACTGCGCGCCGCACCGCGCCTCGACCGCCCGAAACGCCCGGCGACGACGAAGGTCGTCGCGACCATCTCCTCGGCCGCCTGCGCACCGTGTTCGGGCCGGGCTTTGTCGCGTTACCACGGTTCGTCGCCGCGAACGCCGGTGACGTCGAGCAGTCGCTCGCGGATGCCGCGCTTGCGGGTGAGGACCCGCTTGCGGCGTACACCTGGCTACAGCGAATGGAACGGGTGCGTGAACCACTGGCCCGGTTCGGCCGCCCGCTCCGAGAGGCAGAGGTGCTCGGCCGCACCGTTCGGCTGGCGCTTTCGCTGGCGCAGGTCCCGCACGTCCCCGGCCAGCGATGGGTGGGACTCGAGGTGCCGGAAGGCACCGAGCTCGTGGACGGAGCCGCGTCGCTCGTCCTGCAGGACGCGCCGAAGAGCTTCGGCGGGAAGCTGTGCGGCGTGCTCGTCGACGAGTGGACGGAGCTCGTGCCGAGCCGCAGCGAGACGACCGGCATCGCGTTTCAGTACGATCCGCCCGACACGTCCGCGCCGCAGGCGATTCTGCTCGCCGTCCCTCCGGTCGCAGACCGGCCGTGGACCGTCGGTGATCTCAACCGCGTGCTGCTCGAGACGCTCGACATGCTCCGCATTCGCGCCGTGGACCCCACTGCGTTAGGCGACCTCGGGCACTACCTGCCCGCGACGTACCTGGCGTTCAACGCGAATGCCGATGCCGTGTCCACGGATCTCAACCCCCTGGCCTCCTGAGCATGTCATTCCGAGCGCAGCGAGGAATCGCAGCTTTACCGATCGGGAGATTCAGCCGGCGAGATCGGCTCGAAATGACGAACACACACATCGTTCAGTAGAACTTCATGCCCTCGATCACCACCTGGGCGCGGATCGAACCGCGGACGGCCGGGACCGACATCGACATCGGATACGCGGCGCGGGTCCACGATCCGTTGTGGCTACTCGCGAGACAGTGGCAGGTCGGCGAATTCCAGGGTGAAGACGCCGGGACGCCGATCGTTGCACGGTGGCGCGCCCGTGTGAAGCCCATGACGAGGTTCCATGCCGGCCCGATCCCCATCAACACGCGGCTCGATGCAGCGAGGTTCGATCCGGACGCCATCCCGCTCGAGGCGCTGGTCGAGCGGCAACCCCTTCATCGCTCGGCGACCACCAGCGAACTGAATGGACTGCGCTTCGCGGTGGAGACGGGCCAGCACTTCCTTCGATTGCTTCGGCTCCAGGCCATCACCGGCGACTACGAGACGGCATTTCGCGCGACCTACCCCGTGCCGGCGCTGGCCGAGGAGCAACGCAGTGAGCTCGACCTCGAGACCGTCGCGTTCGCGGATCTCGTGGCGGGGCGTGCACTGGACGGCCGTCGGTTGCGCAGCGAGCTCGGTGATCCCGCGGACCCTCGACTCGACGCCGTGCTGCAGATCCTGCCTGGCGACAGGGCCGAAGTCATCGCCGCGTACCGGGCGTGGGTCACCTGGGCTGACGAACTGTTCTGCGAACCGCCGCCGGGGGACCAGACGTGGCAGCCCGACCGCATGGAGTACACGTTTTCGCTCTCGACGCGACTCGGCGATGACCAGGTCGGCGAGCGCACCCTGACGGCAAGGCAGTACGCCGACGGCACGCTCGATTGGTATTCGTTCGACCTCAACGGCGACATCAACATGGGCACCGGCGAGGACCCGCCGGGCGAGATCGTGACCCGCGCCGTGGTGCCCGCGCCGGTCACGTTCCATGGGATGCCTGCGCCGAGGTTCTGGGAGTTGGAGGACGCGCGCATCGATCTCGGGGCGTTGCAACCCGGCGCGACGGACCTGCCGCAGCTGCTCATGGTGGAGACGCTGACGGGCTACGGCAACGACTGGTACGTCATCCCGATCGAGCTGCCGGTCGGCACGCTGGCCGAATGCCGCTCGCTCGTGGTGACCGATACGTTCGGTGTCCGGACGCTCCATCGGCCGACGGGCGATCGCGCGATCCAGTCGCGAAGCGGGTGGAGCATGTTTGCCTTGTCCATGCCCGTGGAGCCGGGCGACGCGACGGGAGTTGCCATCACGAATCTCTTCTTCCTGCCGCCGACGATCCGCGCACTGGAAGGACCGGTGCTCGAGGAGGTCGTGCTGATGCGCGACGAGCTCGCGAACCTCGGGTGGGCGGTCGAACGGCGGCTGGAGAGCCCGCTGGAAGTTGGCCGCGAGACCGTGAAGGACATGGCCGAGCCGACATCCGCGCCTAACGCGGTGCGCGAGACGCCAACGTACCGTCTGGCAACGCCTGTCCCGAGGCACTGGGTGCCGCTGTTGCCGGTGCGGGTCTCCGAGACCAGTGCAGAGGTGCGGCTGGCGCGCGGCGCGGTTCTCGACCTCGACGGCGTTCCGCACGTCGTGTCGGCGCAGGCCCAGATCCTCGAGGTCGGCGGTCCATCGGGGAGACTGCTCATTCGCGAGGAGGAGGTGCCACGCGAAGGGCTCATCGTCAGGCGGAGTTACCAGGCGGCGCGCTGGTACGACGGACGGTTGTTCGTGTGGGCGGGCAACCGCGCTTCGGTCGGCAGAGGGGAGGCGTCGAGCGGGCTCGCGTTCGATTCGCTGGGCGGCGGGTGACGGGCGACCGCGGACGGGCGACGGGCGACGGGCGACGGACGACGGACGAACGACGGACAGTGGCCGGGGACGCCACTGAGCACTGACGACTAATGAACTCACGACTGAGGACTGCCCGACTGATCACTGCCTACTGATCACTCTCCGACGATCAGCGGCGACCGAAGCCCGGCCCGACGTGATCGCGGGCTCTCGCGGTCCACCCGTCGAGACGCCCGCCGCCCGTCCCCCGCGTCACTCCAGTGTCACCCGCAGCTCCCGCAACGACCTGAACTGAATGCTCGGCTGATACTCCGGCTCCGGGGTCTCGAGCCGGAAGGACGACACGCGCTCGGCCAGCCCGCGGAAAAGCTCCTGCCCCTCGACCCGCGCGAGCGCGGCGCCGAGGCAGAAGTGAATCCCCGAGCCTAACGACACGTGGGGGTTCGGATGCCGGTCGATGTGGAACCGGTCCGGATCCGGGAAGACCTCGGGATCGCGATTCGCCGCCGCGATGATCCAGCGAAGCCGCTCGCCAGTGCGAATGGTGCGCCCCCCGATCGCGACGTCGGCGGCCGCGATTCGCTGCGTGGACTTCACCGGCGGGTCGAAGCGCAGGCACTCCTCGGTCGCGCGGCGAGCGAGCTGCTCCGGGCTCGCACGCAGCTTTGCCCACTCCTCGGGATTCCGAATGAACGCGAGGATGCCGTTCCCGATGAGATTCACGGTCGTCTCGTGTCCGGCGAAGAGAAGGAGCGCGCAGTTCACGAGCAGCTCGTACCGATCCATGATCCCGAGGTGTTCGCCTTCCGCGAGCACCGAGATGAAGTCGGTGCCCGGCTCACGCACGCGTGCCTCGGCCAGAGGGGCCGCGTAGTCGAGGATGCCGCGGATGCCCTCGACGAGCGTGGCGAACCGGTTCGGCTCCCCGCGGTTGATGTACAGGAGCTTGTCGGCGTAGTCGCGAAGCCGTGGCCGGTCCGTCGCCGGCACGTCCATCAGGTGCGCGATCACGCGGACGGGAAGGGGAGCAGCGATCTCCGTCATGACGTCGAGCGTCGTGCCGGGGCGCATCTCGTCGAGCAACTCGGCTACCGCCGACCGGATGAACGGGCGCCACTTCTCGATTGCCTGGGCCGTGAAATACTGATGCAGGAGGCGCCGCATGTTCGTGTGTCGCGGCGGATCCTGTTCCACGAGCTGTGCCCCACGGAACCGGCGCACCTCGTCCAGGAGCGTTAGGCCGTTCTCATCGAGTGGCGGGTACGGAGGCCTGCGGTCGGACTGAATGACGGCAGACGAGAAGGCCGCGTGGTCGCGGACGATGGCGATGACGTCCGCGTGACGCGTG
>DASURJ010000924.1:0-3401 GCA_036280115.1 Gemmatimonadaceae bacterium | reverse complement strand
GAAGGGGCGTACGCCGGTATCCGGCACTCGTTCAGGATGCGTCAGCGCATACAGAACCGGCAACTCCATGGTCGGCGCGCTGAGCTGTGCGAGGACGCTGCCATCCACGAACTCGACGAGCGAGTGGATCACGCTCTGCGGATGGACGACCACCTCGATGCGGTCGTACGGCAGGTCGAACAGGAAGTGCGCCTCGATGACCTCCAGCGCCTTGTTGGCGAGGGTCGCGCTGTCGATGGTGATCTTTCGCCCCATCTGCCAGGTCGGGTGATGCAGGGCATCGTTCACCGTCGCACGTGCGAGCCGAGTTTCTGGCCAGTCACGAAACGGCCCCCCCGATGCGGTCAGAATGACGCGCCGAACCTGCTCGCGCGGCCGTCCGGTGATACACTGAAGAATCGCCGAGTGCTCACTGTCGACCGGCACGATCTCGCCGCCACCCCGCGCGGCCGCGGCAGCCGCGAGCTCGCCGGCCATCACGAGTGTTTCCTTGTTCGCGAGCGCGACACGCTTCCCCGCCTCGAGCGCCGCCAGTGTCGCGTCGAGCCCCGCGGCTCCTACGACCGCGTTCAACACGATGTCGACGTCGCCGCGCGTGGCCGCCTCGACGAGGCACGAGCGCCCGATGTGCCATCCGCTGTGGTTCGTGGCGCCGTTGTGGACGAGACCGACGAAGGCCGGGGCGAAGCGAGCCGCCTGCTCCTGGAGGAGCGACGAGTTGGCGAAGGCGGTGAGCGCGGCAACGCGAAACCGATCGCGCTGCCGGTCGAGCACCCGCAAAGCCGTCGTGCCGATCGATCCGGTCGATCCGAGCAGTGCGATGCCGCGCGTCGGCCCAGTGCCGGCAGGCGTGGTCATGGTGCGTGGACCGGTGCCGCCGGCACGAGGAGCCAGTCGAAGAGGAGATACGCCACGGGAAGCACGAACAGCAGGCTGTCGAGTCGGTCGAGCAACCCGCCGTGCCCGGGGATCAGTCGCGAGCTGTCCTTCACGTTCGCCTCGCGCTTGAGCAGTGACTCCGCGAGGTCGCCGATCTGCGCGGCGATGCTGATCACGGCGCCGAACGCGAGCGCGCCCGCGGTGGACATCGTGAGCAGCGCCGCTGGGGCGAGCGCGAAGCGGACGTACACCCACGCGACGATGACGGTGACCGCCAGCCCGCCTAACGCGCCGGAAACCGTTTTCCCCGGACTCACGGCCGTAATCAGCTTGCGGCCACCGACTGCCCGGCCAACGAAGAATGCGCCAATGTCGGATGCCCACGTGAGCACGAGCGGGAACGCGACGAGTGCCGTGCCCGCGCGATCACCCACCGCATACGGGTGCTCGCGGAGCGCGTAGCCGAAGCTGAGCAGTCCGCCGCTGTAGAGCACCCCCAGAACCGTGGCGGCCGCGGAACCGAGTGGGCGCCCACCCGTGCCTCGTGCCCAGATGACCGTGCCGAGGATCACGAGCATGGCGACGGCCGGAACGGACAGGGACGTCCGGTACGCGCCAACGGTTGCCGCGTAGACCGCGAGCGGGATCGCGCCGGCGAGCGGCATGCCAATCGGATCGAGCGGCTCGACTCCCGAGTGCCGTGCGAGACGAAAAAACTCCCACGCGCAGCCGACGGCGATGGCGGCGAGAAACGTCGCGAGCGGCAGCCCGCCGAGGTAGATGACGCCGAGCGCGACCGGCGCCAGGAGGAGCGCCGTAACGACCCGCGTGGCGAGCTCGCTCACGCGTCGGGTGTGGCGTTAGGCATGCACGCGGCCGAACCGCCGGTCCCGCAACTGGAAGTCGCGGATCGCGGCGTAGAGGTCGCCGCGCGTGAAGTCTGGCCACAGGACGCGGCTCAGGTAGAGCTCCGAGTAGGCGACCTGCCAGAGGAGGAAGTTCGAGATCCGCTGTTCTCCCGACGTGCGGATCAGGAGATCGGGGTCGGGCGATCCCGCCGTGTAGAGCCGCGACGCGAATTCCGCCTCGTCGACGGCGGCCACCTCGAGGCGGCCCGCAGCCACGTCGTCGGCGATGAGCCGCGCCGCTCGCACGAGCTCGGCGCGGGCCCCGTACGAGATGAAGAGGTTCAAGGTCAGCCGGTCGTTCGCCGCCGTCTGCGCGACGACGCGCGCCACGGCCGCCGACGCTTCGGGCGTCAGCCGCTCGAGCGCACCGAGCACGCGAACGCGGACGCCGCGGTCGTACAGCTCGTCAGCCTCGCGAGCCACGTACTCCTCGAGCAGCGACATGAGCGCGGTGATCTCGGTCGACGGCCGCTGCCAGTTCTCCTGCGAGAACGCGAACAGCGACAGCTCCTCGAGCCCCACCTCCACGGCTCCCTCGACGACCTCGCGGACCGCCCGCATGCCGGAGCGGTGCCCGAACGGGCGTGGCATGCGCCGTTCGCGCGCCCACCGTCCGTTCCCGTCCATGATGATCGCAACGTGTCGTGGGACCGCGCCGTGAACACGGATCTGCGCGAGCAGGTCGGCGGCGTTCGATGACTCCACGGCCGACCGGCTCAGACTTCCATGATCTCGGCTTCCTTGTGCTTCAGGAGCTCGTCGATCTTGTGCATGTAGTCGTCGTGGACTTTCTGCAGATCCTTCTCGGCGTGCTTCACGTCGTCCTCGCTCACGCCGTTGAGCTTCTTGAGGTGATCGCGCGCGATCGTCCGCGCGTGACGCACCGCAATGCGCCCTTCCTCGGCGAGCTTGTGCACGACCTTCACGAGCTCCTTGCGGCGCTGCTCGTTCATCATCGGCAGCGGGACGCGGATGATGTTGCCCTGCGTCGAAGGCTCGAGCCCGAGGTCGGACTCGCGAATCGCTTTCTCGATCGCCTTGATCTGTCCCTTGTCGAATGGCGTCACGATGATCACGCGCGGCTCCGGGGCCGACACCGCCGCGACCTGGTTGAGCGACATCTGCGCGCCGTACATCTCGACGCGGACCGTGTCGAGCATCGCCGGTGACGCCTTCCCCGAGCGGATCGAGGCGAACTCGCGCTTCGAGCTCTCGATCGCCTTGTCCATGTGGACGCGGCAGTCCTTCATGATCTGCGGAATCGAAGTGGCCGTGGTCATCGCACGATCGTTCCCACGCGCTCGCCGCGAACAGCGCTCGCGACGGCGCCTGCATGGTGAATGTTCAGGACGATGAGCGGCAGGTTGTTCTCCTTGCAGAGCGTCACTGCCGTCTGGTCCATGACCCCAAGCTCGGACACCATCACCTCCCGATAGCTCAACGAGTCGTACCGTTGCGCGCTCGGGTCCTTCTTCGGATCGGCCGTGTACACGCCATCGACGCTCGTCGCCTTGATGATGACGTCGGCTTTGATCTGGATCGCCCGGAGGGCTGCGGCCGTGTCGGTGGAAAAGTACGGATTCCCCGTGCCGGCCGCGAAGATCACCGTCCGCC
>DASURJ010000923.1:0-3695 GCA_036280115.1 Gemmatimonadaceae bacterium | reverse complement strand
GCGCGATCACCATCGCGAACATCGCGTACGGCTCGTCCGCGTCCGGGTGGCTCGACGCCACTGTCTCCGGCACCACCATCAGCGTCGGGGCGAACCCGGCGAACGTGCCGGCAGGCAACCACACGGCCACGGTCACGGTGCGAAGCGCGAACGGCGGCAGCGCGACGTTCACCGCGAGCTTCGCCGTGAGCGAGCCGCCACGGATCGTGCTCTCGCGGACGTCACTCTCGTTCTCGGGCGTTTCTGGATCCTCGTCGTCGCCGCCGAGGCAGTCGGTTACGGTCTCGAACGGAGGGAGCGGCAGTCTCGGGGCGATCACCATCGCCGGTATCACCTACGGCCGCACGGCGAGCGGTTGGCTCGACGCGACGGTTTCCGGCTCGACCATCAGCGTCGGCGCCACCCCCGCGAACGTTCCGGGAGGCACCCACACCGCTACGATCACGGTGAGGAGTGCCAACGGTGGGAGCGCGACGATCAACGTGAGCTTCGCCGTCACCAACCCGCCACCGCGGCTTGGCATCTCCCCCAACACGATGCAGTTCCTCTCGACTCCAAACCGGCCCAATCCCGGAACTCAGGTCGCGCGCGCCTCGAATATCGGGTTCGGCAGCTTCGCCGACCTCGGGCGCCTGTCGGTCGACACCAGGACGACATCGTGGCTGAGGGTCAGCTTCGACGGCGACATCGTCGTCGTCACGCCATCCGTCAGCAACCTCGGCGGCGGCACGCACAGGGGCACGGTCATCATCAATAGCGAGCGCGGTGGAAGCGCGAGCATCGCGGTGACCCTGAACATCGAGGTCGTCGAGTGAGCCTTCCAACTGAGGTCCCTAACGTGAACGCCTCCAGAAAGCGGATGAGCCGCCGCCGAACGCCAGACCCGGTGGCCGGCGCGACCGTCCTGCTCGCAGCGTCGCTCACCGCATGTGCGCGCCCGCTCCCCACTCGCCTGGCCCCGGACCGGGCGCTCGTCGCCCAGGTCCAGGCCCATCAGGCCATCCTCGACGAACAGCGACTCGCCAAGGACTCGCTGCCGTCGCGCACCGTCGGCATACCGCCACTGCGTGTCCATGCCGCGGACACGACGCTCGCGCCGTTAGGCTACGGCCTGGCGGACATGCTCATGACCGATCTTTCGAGAAGTAGCCAGGTCCAGATCGTCGACCGGCTGCGCATGGACGCGTTGCTCCGTGAGCTCAAGCTCGTGCAGGCGGGAATGGTCGATCCAGCCACCGCGCCACGCGTCGGTCGCCTCGTGCGCGCGCGGCGCCTCGTACTCGGTGACATCACGCAGGTCCCGGGCGGACAGATCGGGATCAACGCCCGCGTCGCCGATACGCGTGACGCACAGGTCCGCCCTGCGGTCCGGGCGTCAGCGTCACTCGACGAAATCTTCCAGGCCGAGAAGGAGCTCGCGTATCGCATCCTCGCCGAGATGGGCGTCACGCTCACACCAGCCGAGCGCGCCGCCATCGAGCAGCGCCCCACGGCGAACCTCGCGGCGTTCCTCGCCTACAGCCGCGGCGTGCGGTACGAGGTGTTCGGGCAGTTCGACGCCGCCGCACGCGAGTACGAGGCGGCGGCACGGCTCGATCCGGCGTTCGTCGACGCGAGCCTCCGCGCTCGCGACGTGCGACGACGCGTCCAGCTCGCCTCGGCGGTCACCACGCCGGGCATCGCGAGCTTCACGCTCGCTCGCGTGAACGCACCGGTGCCGTACCATTCGAGCCGGATCGGCGGCGGCGTCGTCGAGGTGTCGGTGCCATCACAGACGGTCACCGTCCTCATCACGATCTCTACAAGCCCGTGAGCCCCTCGTGTCCAGCCTAACGCCTTCGGCCGCGCTGATCGCCGCGCTGGCTCTCGCCTCGGTCGCCTCCACCGGGTCCGCCCAGGAGCGGCTGGCCGCGACCCGTTCCGCCTCCATCACGCCGCTCTTCGAGAGCTGGAGCTTCGGCGACGGGCTCCTCCAGACGACACTGCGCGGTGACACCGTCCGCGTCACGCGCGCGACGCGAGTGTCGCTCCCCCTCGCCGCCGAGATGCGCTTCGGCGAACGATGGCAGCTCGGGATCAGCGCGGCACTCGTCAACGGCAGCGTGTCGCTCGACGCCGCCGATGCCTCACTCGGCGCCGACGAGTACTCCCTGAACGGGATCACCGACGTGAAGCTCACGCTCACGGCGCAGGTGGTGCCCGACCAGGTGCTGGTCACGGTCGGGTTCAACGCACCGCCGGGAGGGACGGAGCTGGACCCCGACGAGCTCGAGGCGCTTAGAGTGTTCGCGGCCCCGGCGCTCGGCTTCGAGGTGCCCGCCCTCCGCATCGGGCGCGCGGCGACCGCCGGAGTCGTCCTCGCGCGCGAGATGGCAGGGTGGGCATGGGCATTCGGTGCGTCGTACGAGCTACGCAGCGGCTCGACGCCTCTCGTCGTCACGTCGGGATTGCCGTCGCTCGATTTCAGTCCCAGCGACGCCGTGCACCTCTCGCTCGGCACCGAGGGATTCGTCGGTGCGCACGGGATGACGTTCGGGTTGAGCGCGGACATCTTCTCGAACGACAACTACTCGGCCGGCGACCAGCCGGTCACCGGCGCCCGCACGCGCCTCGGTCCGATCTTCACGGCCGAATGGCAGATGCGGGTGGCAGCCGCCGGCCTGCGCGAGCTCGTTGTCTACGCGACGGACCGGTATCGCACCAGGTACTCGCGCGCCGGCAACACCGTCCCCGAGAGCAGCGCCAACTACCTGGACCTCGGCGTGAACGCCATCTATCCGCTCACGCCGCGGATGGGGCTGGCCGGGGGACTCCTGCTCCGGCATCAGACGGGGATCGACGCGGACTCGTCGGTGGCCTCCGCGGCCACCAACGCCGGCGCGCTGACAGTTGGACTACGCTACGACACGGGCCCCTACCTGTTGCAGCCGTTCGTCCGAGCGCAGATAGCCCGGTTCGACACAGGCCGAGCCACGGCGGACGGACGTGAAATTGTGGGCGGCGTCACATTCGCGACGAGGTTCTGACGCCGGACCGCGCAATCGCATCGACATCAGCGCCCACTGCGCAGCTCTATGATCCGTGCGGTCAGGCGAAGCGCGTGTCGTGAGCAACTACGCCGTTGAGTGTGGCAGTGACAAACACTAAGTTGGCTATGGCGACGGAGGACCTGCGGGCGCTCGGCTGTCCCGAGCGCCCGCAAATCTTTTCGGCCGTCGAATGACACCGGACTGGTAGTCCGGTGTAGTACGTCTTTGTCCTTCGCCCTGGCTCGCCTTGTCCCAGGGTGCGCGCTCTCATTCTATGGTTGTGACGGCGCCCATCGCGCGTCGTCGTCTCGGGACAAGCGCTTGTGTCGTCGCCCACGAGTGGAGTGACGGCTGTAAGCACGCCTCCCGCCGGTCTCACGCATGCGTCGTCGTATCTCCGCTTTCGTTACCGCCGTTCGCCAGCGCCTGAAGAGGCAGCCGAGATGGGTCGTGGCCGTCGTGGCGCTCGCCTCCGTCACCTTTGGTGTCGTGATCTTCAAGGCGGTCCAGCACCGCAACGCGAACGTCCCGATCCCTTCCGTTCCGTATTCCGATCTCGCGGCCGCGCTCGATTCGCGGCAGGTCAGCGAGCTCGACGTCAAGGACGGCGGCACTCGTCTCGTCGCTCGGCTCAACGTGCCGCGGCGCATTGATTCGGTTGCCAC
Source organism: Gemmatimonadaceae bacterium (assembly GCA_036280115.1). Lineage (GTDB taxonomy): Bacteria > Gemmatimonadota > Gemmatimonadetes > Gemmatimonadales > Gemmatimonadaceae > JAJKIV01. Next base: position 1 of record DASURJ010000923.1, on the reverse strand, counting down.
A
>DASURJ010000922.1:0-2755 GCA_036280115.1 Gemmatimonadaceae bacterium | reverse complement strand
CGGTGAGGAGCACCTCGTCGCGATCGCCGATGGCCTCGATCACCGCGCGCGCCTCGAGCAGGTCGCCGGGGCCCAGCGCCGGCACGAGAGTCTCGATCAGGCCGACTCTCGCCTCGACGTCGGTCAGAACACCGACGTGCTCGAGAACCCGGGGGACGTCGCCCGAGGCGAGTGCGGGGACGAGCGCCGTGAGTGCCTTGACCCGATCGTATTCCTGCTCGCCCTCCATGGCACCTAACGTCTCTGCGACCAGGGCCGCGCGTTGTGCCGTGTCGAGAACGGGAGCGAGCACGGCGATGGCCCGCGCGCGGTCCTCGATGCCCCGGATCTCGCCGACCGTCTCGATCGCGCGCTCGATGAGATTCGCGCGCGACGGCTCGGACAGCGCCGGTGCGATCGCGGCTGCGCCCTCCACCAGCGCGCGTGGTTCTTCCGTCTCGCTGACCAGGCGAACGAGGGCGGCGCGCCGGTCATCGGTCACGTGCGCGGCGAGGCTGCGTAGCGCCGCGGGACGCCAGAACTGGTCGTGGAAGATCACCGGGACGACCTCGACGAGCGGCGACGGGAGGTCGGCAAAGCTACGCACGACATCCGCACGCCAGGCTTCGTCGTCGACCGCCCCGAGCGTCTGAAGGACCGCATCGATCGCAGCATCCCGGGTGGCACCATTCAATTCCTTCACGAGACTCGCCAGGGCATCGGCGCGTGACGCCGGATCCTCGATGGATTGCGCCAGCGCGAGCGCATCCGGCACGGAGCCAGTTTCGGCCAGCCGAGCCGCGAGGCGGCTCTCGCACCAGCCGCGTGCGATGGGTTGCTCGAGCGGCTCGACCGCCGCGGCGAGCACCGCTCGCACGCCTGCCGCGTCGGCCAGCAACGGCACGATCGGCTCGAGCGCGGCGCTTCGGAAGATGCCACCCGTATTCGCGCAGACCGTGATCGCCTCGGCAATGATGGCGTCGCGATCCGCCCCGTCGGCGTGTGTGGCCACGGTGGCAAGGGCGGTCGTCCGCGCATCCCCGTGCGCGGCTCGCCGTGCGATGGTGATGGCATCCGTCACACGTCCGGCCGCGGCGAGGGCGCCAGCCAGCGCAGGCAGGCCGTCGGTCAGGTCCTCTGCGTCGCGCGCCGCCGCGAGCGCCTCGTCAACGACGGCGCTGCGCTCGGGGTCCGGCACATGCTTCGCCGCGGTCAGCAAGGTACGCATCCGGAGCCCGGCATCCGTGGCGTACCCACGCCGGCCCGACACGGGTAACTGTCGCGCGTAGTCCAGGGCTCGGGCGGGAGACCAAACCTGGTGACTGACGAGCGCGTCGAGGAGCGGCGCCGGCATGTTGGCTGCTCGCGCCGTCAGCGAGCCAAGGAGCAGGGCGAGTCGCGCCGCTCGTGGGTCGGTCGTCGTTGGGTCGGCCAGCAGGCGCTGCAACTGCTGGCGGTATCGGTCCACGCGCCCCGCGGCGTCTATTGCCTCGAACCAGGCGTGACGGCCGTTCGCGTCCTCGAGCCGCAGGAGTCGGTACAGCTCGGCGCCTCCGTCGGGAAGACGCGCGAGGTGGTCGAGCAGGTGCTCGAGGAAGTAGCCGTCGTTAGGCCCATCGGGCCAGTCGGTCCGGCACGCGGCGCGATACGCATCGATCAGCTTCCGGTTGGCGGCGACGCCATCGCCCGTCGCGACGAGGAAGTCGATCATCAGGTCGTGCAGGCGTACGCGGCGATTCGGGGCCGTGCCCTCGAGGCGGAGCATTGCCTTACGCTCGAGCATCGCGAGCAGCTTGCGACTCCGATGGTCGGGGATGCCCGCAGGTCCGTATGCCCAGAACCGCGTCACGGCGGCTTCGGGGACGCCTTCCTCCCACAGGAATCCGGCCAGTTCCATGAAGCGATCCGCGGCGCTCGCGTCCTCAGCGCGGAGCATGTCGACGCTCACTCGAAGCGACGCGAGCACGTGCGGATACGGGTAGTTCGGGAACCGCTGCTCGGCAAAGTCGAGCTCCGCGTGGCGAAGTGCGTGCAGAAGATCCGCCCAGGGAAGGCCGTCCCGAGCGAGCGCGCCCTGGAGCGAGAGCGCGAGGGGCAGGTATCCGGTCTCCTTCGCGATGGCGAGTGCGTCGTCCGGAAGCGCGTCGACGGTCGCCCCCACCCAGTCGGCGAGGTGCCGTAATGCGGCGTCGGGAGCGAGCACATCGAGCGGGCGAGCGTTCGCCCCGAGGGCGGTCGCGAGCGAACCGTCACGCGACGTGAGGAGCAAGCGTGAGACCGTCGACAGCACCCCGCCTAACGGCGCAGCCTGGTCCACCTGCCAGACGTTGTCGATGACAATGAGGCAGCGACGTGTGTCCAGCCACGAGCGGAGGGCGGTGACGCCTTCCGACAGAGTGGCGTCCGCGCCCAGCGGTGAGCCGGTCAGGAGCAGGATGTTGCGGATGATCTCGAGCGCGGGCATCGTGGGCGTCGCCGTAGCCCAGATGATGCCGTCCCCGAACACCCGGCGCGCGGTGGACGATCGCGCGAAGGCGGCGGCGAGCACGGATTTGCCGACGCCACCCATGCCGTGCAGCACCGTCGTTCGTAGTGGGCCGTCGATCACGGCCGGGTGGTCGATGTCGTAGAGCAGCGTGCTGGCCAGCGCCGAGAGCTCGTTCGGCCGGGGCTGGAAATGCGCCGGCATCTCGGGCACCGCCCCACGCAGGGCTCCCAACGGCGGGATCGGGTCGCGCAGGACGCGCAGGAGCTCCGCGAAGGCGTCATTGGCGGG
>DASURJ010000921.1:0-10626 GCA_036280115.1 Gemmatimonadaceae bacterium | reverse complement strand
CGAGCTGCTGAAACACCGAGCGAAACCCACGCTCGGCGAGCTCGAACATGGCGGCGTCGGCGTGCTCGGTCACCGCATCGCGTATGCGGCGCACAACGGCATGGATGTCGAATCGGCGTTTGGCCCCGCGCGTGGGGCCGCGGGGCTGGGGGCTGCGAGCTCGAGGCGGCATGCCCGATTCGAGCGCACGAGCGGTGCCGGACGTGTGCTACGCCTCGCGCACCTCGGGGCGATACATGATGACGCGAGCGCGCTCGAGCGTGATCAGCCCACCCCCGATCATGGCGTCGAGCTCCGGCAGGATATCCTGGATCTTCTCCTCCGTCTCCACGCATTCCACAACGATCGGGAGATCCAGCGACAGGACTTCGATACGGTCGGTTCGGACGCGAGCGCTGGCGCCAAAGCCCATGATCGCGCGGAATACCGTGGCGCCGGCGAACTGCCGGGCGCGCAAAAGCTCCACGATCGCCTGATACAGCGGCTTGCGCGATGTTGGATCCTTGTCACGCTCGCCGATATGAATGCGCATGAGGGTGCGCTCCCCTGTGAACCCGTGCATGAGTGTCTCTTGCCCTCGGTGCGCGAGCGCGTCAGGACGATCGGCGCGCGGCGAGCAACTCACCGGCCGCGACCATTCCGGTCAACGTCGCCGCTAACGCAAGTCCGACACTCAGCACCGCGTACAGTGTGGCGCGGCGATAGTCCCCGTCCTCGAGGAGCTTGATCGTCTCGTAGCTGAACGTCGAGAACGTCGTGTAACCGCCGCAGAACCCGGTCGTGATGAGCGCGCGCGTCTCGGCAGAGATGGCCGGCGTGCCGAGCGCGTACCGCAAGACGAAACCGAGAACGAGCGAGCCGGTAATGTTGACGACGAGCGTGCCAATGGGGAACGCCGTCCCGGCACGCTGCTGGAGGACAGTGGAGATCGCGACGCGCGCAGCGCCGCCGGCGGCGCTGCCCAGCGCTACATACCAGATGAGGTTCATGGAGGGATAGGTCGCGCGGTCGCCCTATAAAACAAGACTCCCACGCGTCGAGGTCACGCGTAGGAGTCATCAGCCGTAGCGGCGGTTTGCGGCGAACTCCATCGCCGACCACCAACCGGTGGTGTCGTATGCTACCGCTCGACGGAGGTTGTGTCACACGAGGCGCGATACGGAACCGGCACCTAACGCCGGCGGACGCCCCGTCAGCTGGTCACGCGGCGGCCTTGACCCGCTCGAAGAGCATGCCGAGCGCGCGGACGACGGTGTCGTTCCCCTCGCGGAGCAGGGCGGCGAGGATGTGCTTGCAAATCCGCTCGCGCCAGATGTGGTCCCCGCAGTCGCAGCGCGGAACCGACATGGTGTACAGGTCTACCCAGTGATCGTGATCGCCCCCGACCACATGGTACCGGCCGTTGCCGACGCGGCGTCCCTCGAGCTTGAGGCTCCGCTCGAGGCGGTCCAGGTCGACGCCACCCGCGGCGTCGAAGTCGATGTGCGGCTGTGCCATTCCTTCTCCCGGTGTGTAGTCCAAGCCAATTCGTCGCATACAGTTGGCACGCTCTAAAGATACTCGCCGGACTACCGAAAGTTTCCCGAAACAGGCCACGGACCGCACAGTGGCTATGACTTGCAAAACTTGCCGAAAACGCAGCGTTTCTTGCGCAAATGGCAAACTGTCGCCAGATTTTTTGGCGTTCGAACGACACATTTTGCATTTCGTGCGCGTTTCGACGAGCACTGCGGGCCAGCATCGTATCACTCGACGTCAGGCCCGCATTACTTGTTTGTGGAACCAGACACCGCCCTGTTCGACGTCCTCCGCCGGGAGCCTCTGCCGAATGCCGACCACCAGCTCCACCCCACGCAAAGCCGCGATCCAGACGATCGCCGGTCGAGCCGCCCTCAAGCCGCCCTACTCGAGCGTCACCGAAAACGGCACGTCCCCTCCACGACCCACGTCCGATTACTTCGGTATCAACACCTTCGGCTGGCGCCAGATGCGCTCGAAGCTGCCGAAGGACGTCTACAGCAAGCTCGTGGACTCCGTCCGCCACGGTCAGAAGCTCGACAGCGAGATCGCGCCCACCGTGGCGCAGGTCATCAAGGAGTGGGCGATCTCACGCGGCGTGACCCACTTCACCCACTGGTTCCAGCCCATGACCGGGCTGACGGCCGAGAAGCACGACGCCTTCCTGTCGTTCGACGACCAGCGCGAACCCGTCGAGACCTTCTCGGGATCGCAGCTCATCCAGAGCGAGCCTGATGCGTCGAGCTTCCCGTCCGGCGGACTCCGGGCGACGTGGGAAGCACGCGGCTACACGGCGTGGAACCCGGCGAGCCCGGTCTTCATCGTCGAGTCGGGCAACGCCCGGACGCTCTGCATCCCCTCGGTCTTCATCGGGTACAACGGCGAGGCGCTCGATGAGGAGACCCCCCTCCTTCGCTCGAGCGAGGTGCTCTCCGAAAAGGCAATCGCGCTGCTCGAGCTGTTAGGCGATACGGGCGTCATTCGGGTCCACACCACGCTCGGCCCCGAGCAGGAGTACTTCCTCATCGACCGCAACCACTTCGCGCTCCGCCCCGACCTCGTCATGAGCGGCCGGACGCTCCTCGGCGCCCCGCCCCCGCGCGGCCAGCAGCTGGAGGACCATTACTTCGGCGGCATCCCCGAGCGCATTCAGGCGTGCATCTCCGAGGTCGAGCACGAGCTCTACAAGCTCGGCGTCCCCATCGTCACGCGGCATAACGAGGTCGCACCCTGCCAGTTCGAGATGGCGCCGGTATTCGAAGAGACCGACATTGCGTTCGACCACAACCAGCTCGTGATGGCGACGCTCCGGAAAGTCGCGTTGCGTCACGGGCTGCAGGCGCTGCTGCACGAGAAGCCGTTCGCGGGCATCAACGGCTCCGGCAAGCACTGCAACTGGTCGATGGCCATCACCGCCGACAACGCGCTCGACGGCGTGAACCTGCTCAAGCCGGGGAAGACGCCGCACCAGAACGTGCGGTTCCTCATCTTCCTCGCCGCCGTGCTCAAGGGCGTGCACAAGCACGCGGGGTTGCTCCGTGCCGGCATCGGCACGTCGGGCAACGAGCACCGACTCGGCGCGAACGAAGCACCGCCCGCGATCATCTCGGTCTTCATGGGTAACATGCTCACGCATCTCATCGAGGACATCGCGGCGGGCAAGGAAGCCGGCAGAGGCGCCGAGCAGCAGCTCATCAAACTGGGCGTGGCAAAGCTGCCCGAGATCGAGAAGGACAACACCGACCGCAATCGCACGTCGCCGTTCGCGTTCACCGGGAACAAGTTCGAGTTCCGCGCCGTGGGCTCGTCGCAGTCGATCGCCTTCCCGATCACGCTGCTCCACGCCGCGGTTGCCGAGGCGATCGGGGAGCTGACCGATCAGCTTCGCGACACGCTCAAGAAGACGAAGAACGTGAACGACGCGGTCATGAAGGTCGTGCGCGAGGCGTTCAAGGAGACGGCGAACGTCCGCTTCGAGGGGAACAACTACTCCGACGAGTGGGTGCAGGAGGCGGAGAAGCGCGGGCTGCTCAACCTGCGTCGCACCCCCGAGGCGCTGGCGCAGCTCACCACCAAACAGTCGCGCGCGCTGATGTCGAAGCTCGGCATCCTCACGAAGGCGGAGCTCGACTCCCGCTACCACGTGAAGATGGAGCGCTACATCAAGGACATGCTCATCGAGCTCCACACCGTCGGGCAGATGGTGGACACGATGATCCTCCCCGCGTGCTACTCGTATCACGGCATGCTGGCGGACGCGGCGTCGAAGGCGAGGGCAGCCGGCATCGTATCGATCCCGCAGGTCACGGCCGCGAACGAGGTGGGCGCGCTCATCGAGCAGCTGCGTGAGCGCCGGGCTGCGCTCGCGAAGGTCTGCGAGACCGCAGAGCACAAGCACGACAACGTCGAGGGGTGTGGGGAGCTCCTCACCTCCGACGGCGCCGACGCCATGGCCGCGTTGCGCGAGACGTGCGACGCACTCGAGCTCATGGTGGGAGACGAGTACTGGCCGTTGCCCAAGTACCGGGAGATGCTCTTCCCGGTTTGACAACGGCCGCAGTCATCAGTTGCGAGTCCGTGAGTCGTGAGTGATGAGTCAGCTCACCACTCACGACTAACTACTGATCATCAATACCCAGCCGTGCACCAGCCTCTCGCGTCCGTGCGCCTTGCACACGGCTGCGAGGGGCGGTTCGTTTTCCCTGTTAACGGTTCCCCATTTCCCGATTCCCGATTCCCGACATCGTCCCTTACGACAGCACCTGGCCTCTCGAGTTCGCCGCCGAGGCCGAGCGGATCGAGCGCGCGTGCGCAGGGTTGCCGATCCGGCTCGAGCACATCGGGAGCACGGCCGTGCCCGGGCTCGCGGCAAAGCCTGTCATCGACATCCTCGCCGGCCGCCCCGGCAACGCGTCGGGCGACGCCTACGTCGCCGCCTTCCGGCAGCTCGGCTACGAGCACAAGGGCGCGTACGGCGTCCCGGGACGCAATTACTTTCGACGGGGTTCGCCGCGCACGCATCACGTGCACCTCGTGAGCTGGTCGAGCGAGTTCTGGCGCGATCATCTTCTCTTTCGCGACTACCTCCGCGCGCACCCCGACGTTGCGCGCGAGTACGAGACCATCAAGCGCGAGCTGGCAGGGATGTACCTCCAGGACAAGGAGAACTACACGGACGCAAAAGGACCGTTCATTCGTTCGATCGTGCGCCGGGCGCGCGCACGAGACGAAGGTGACGGGTGACCTCGTCCGGGAACGCGGGCGAGCCGCCCTCTCCGGTCGTGCCCCGCAAGCGGCGGGCGAAGCGCGCCAGCGCGGAGCTCTCGACACTGACGGCGCTCGCGCAGGCGCTGAGCGGGCCAGCGACGCTCGAGGACTCGCTGCAGGCAGCTCTGACGACAGTGGCCGAGGCGCTCGGCCTCGCGACGGGCTGGGTCTGGCTCCTGGATAATGCAGGCGAACCAACGCTCGCCGCCGCCCGGGCACTGCCCGCCGCGCTTCGCGACCACCCGAACGCGATGCACGGGGATTGTTATTGCCTGAAGACGTTCCGCGCGGGCGATCTGCGTGGCGCCGCCAACGTGAACGTCGTGTGGTGCAGCCGCCTCGCGATCCTCATCGACGACGACCGGGCCGACGACGTCGGCCAACTGCAGTGCCACGCGAGCGTACCCCTGGCAGTGGGCGAGCGGCGGCTCGGGATGCTCAACGTCGCGAGCCGCGACTGGCGTGTGCTGTCGGACGCGGAGCTGAGCCTGCTGACCACAGCCGGCGCGCTCGTGAGCCTCGCGGTGGAGCGAAGCCGCCTCGAGGCCACGAACGCTCGCGCCGCGGCCGCCGAGGAGCGCAACCGGCTCGCGCGCGAGATCCACGATACGCTCGCGCAGCGGCTCGCGGCACTCACGATGCAGCTCGAGGTTGCCGACGCACTCGCGAACCCATCCGCGGAGCCACACCTGCCTAACGACGCTCGGCTCGGCACCGCGGTGGCCGAGGCGCTGACCCTCGCGCGATCGACGCTCGCCGAGGCGCGTCGGTCGGTACTGGGGCTGCGCGAGGGACCGCTCGAAGGACGCACGCTACGCGATGCGCTCGAGGAGGTAGCGCGTGAGGCGCGAGCGTTACAGCCAGCCCTCGAGGTCACGGTCGTGGCAAATACCGAGATCGACGCGACCACGTTGCCGCCCGCCATCCAGGTCGGCCTGTATCGCATCGCGCAGCAGGCGGTGGCGAACGCCGTCCGGCACGCGAGTGCGCGCGTGGTGACCCTGCGCCTGACGCAACGGCCCGATCACGTGACGCTGCGCGTCGAAGACGACGGCGCTGGCTTCGACTCCGCGACGATCCCCGCGGGTCGCTTCGGGCTCGTGGGGATGCGCGAGCGGGCCCACCTCGTGGGCGGAACACTCGTGGTCGAGAGCTCGCCCGGGGTCGGTACGACGGTCGCCGTGCGCATACCGTTTGGCAGGCATGCGTCGCGCGCCGAGGAGGACACGTGACGGGTGCGCCGCCGATCCGCGTTGCCGTGGCCGACGATCATCCGGTCGTACGCGACGGCCTCGTCGCAATGCTCGAGACACAGCCGGACATCGAGGTTGTGGGTACTGCCGCGAACGGTGAAGAGGCACTCGGTCTCGTCGCGGCCGCGAATCCCGACGTCCTCCTGCTCGACCTCGAGATGCCTCGGCTCGATGGCGTCGGTGTGCTCCGGCAGCTCCGCGCGTCGGGGCGTCGTCCGCGAGTCATCGTCTTCACGGTGTTCGGTACCGACGAGCGCATCATCGCCGCCGTGGAGGCCGGAGCGGCTGGCTACCTGCTCAAGGGCGCGCCGCGCGCGGAGGTGTTCGCGGCGGTGCGGGAGGTCGCGGGCGGGGGCTCGCTGCTCGCGCCCGTCGCCACGTCGGCGGTCCTCCGGCGCCTCCGCACGGATACGCCGGGAGACACAGCCCCGAGCCTAACGCCGCGTGAGCGCGCCGTATTGGAGTACGTCGCCCGCGGCCTCGGCAACAAGCAGATCGCGGCGCGCCTCGGCATCGCCGAGCGGACGGTGAAGTTTCACGTCAGCTCGGTGTTCACGAAGCTCGGCGCATCGAATCGGACCGAGGCAGTCACGCGAGCGGCGCAGGCGGGGATAATAGAACTATAGCTATCAGCTATCAGCTATCAGCAAGACGGAACCCTCGGGATGCCTCTCGATGCGAGCGAAGCGCATTAGGGGTCAGAGTCCTAACGCATCGTTTCATCGCGTCGCGCCATCGGGCGGATGCGGAGGGCGCGGCAGGGGCGGACGCGCGACGGGCCGCGGAGAACATCTTGCGCGCCCCGGGTGCCGCGTGGCGGGCCGGGTCGGAACGGCGATGACGCGGATGACGCGGACACGGCCGGATGCGGGGACGCGTCTCGCGCCGGGTTCGGCATCCAGAACCGAGGGGTGAAACGGATGAGGGGGATGAGGGGATGAGCGACATCATCCCACGTAGGTCGAAGCTCCGCCCGCCGGAACGTGACTGAAGGGGGAACGGCTCCCCGGGATGTCACTCGCCCCGGGAGCAGTTCCCCCTCGCTTCACGGCTCCGGAGAGAGGGCGCGTCCCGGGCGGGGAGCGATCCCCCTCATCTTCTCATCCCCTCATCCGTAACCCCCTCCGTTCTGGATGCTGAAGCGGCGCGGCCTCGCGCGACGCGGCGTCAGTGCAGAGCCGTCATCCGGCCGTTTCGGCCCTTCCCGCGTCATCGTCGTTCCGACCGGCCCAGGCGCGACGGTCCAGACCGCGTTGGTCTTTCTGATAGCTGGGAGCGCTGATGGCTGATGACTGATGACTGCCCGCCTGTCCGAATGGACAGGCGGGCCCTGCCCCTTCGCTCAATGCCGCCCGGAGTCGCCACGAGCCATCGTTAGGCCGAACTGTGACCCGAACACGAGCGAATCAATGAGCACAAACACCGGACGCACCGCGCTCATCACCGGCGCCTCGCGCGGCCTCGGACTCGCGCTCGCGCGCGGGCTCGCCGCGCGCGGGTGGAACCTCATCATTACCGCCCGCGATGGCACACGACTCCGTGCCGCGCGCGACGAGCTCGCGGCCGTCACCCACGTTGCCGCGCTCGCCGGCGATGTCATCGAGCCGGGCCATCGCGAGTCGCTCGCCGTACTCGCGCGCGGCCATGCCGGGCTCGATGCCGTCGTGAATAATGCCGGACTGCTCGGACCATCCCCGCAGCCGGCTCTCCTCGACTACCCACTCGAGACGCTCGTCGAGGTATTCCTCGGCAACGTGCTCGCCCCGCTCGCGATGCTGCAGGAGCTTCGCGGTGAGCTCAAGCCCGGCGCTCGCATCGTCAACGTCACGAGCGACGCCGGCATCACCCCGTACGAGGGCTGGGGCGGATACGGCGCCAGCAAGGCCGCACTCGAACAGCTCTCCGCCGTCCTCGCGGTCGAAAACCGCGAGCTGAAGGTCTACTGGGTAGACCCCGGCGACATGCGCACCGACATGCACCAGGCGGCGTATCCAGGCCAGGACATCAGCGACCGACCGCTGCCCGAAACGCGCGTCCCCGGATTCATCACGCTCCTCGAGGGCGATCTCCCGAGTGGCCGGTACGTCGCCGCAGACCTCACCCCGCCGCCAGTGGTGGCAATCGCCGCGGCGTGAAGGTGTCATGGCAGCTGCGACGTCACTCAGCGGCAGCGAGGCGCCGGCAGTACTCGACTTCGAGGTCCCACAGGACCTCGTAGCGCACGAGCCGCCCGAGGCCCGCGGCCTGGCTCGCGATCAGGTACGGCTCCTCGTCACGGGCCCGTCAGTAATCGACGTTAGGCACGCGTCGATGCGCGAGCTGCCAGCATTCCTCCGAGCCGGCGACCTCGTGGTGGTGAACTCGAGCGCGACGATCAGCGCTGCCCTGGACGGATGCCGGGTCAGCGGAACGGCAGCACCCGAGCTGATCGGCGTGCATCTGTCATCGCCCGCACCGTACGCCGATGACCCCGCGCTGTGGGTCGTCGAGCTCCGACGTCCAACCGATCAGGGTACGAGGCCGCTGCTCGACGCGCGAGTCGGCGAGCGCATCCGCTTGCGCGGCGGCGGAAGCGCCACGCTCATCGCGCCGTTCGCGTGGCGGGGCCGAGCGAGCTCGCTACCTAACGGCGGAGTACGCCTCTGGACGGCGAGGCTCGAATGCCCGGGCGGCGTGCTCGCGTTCGCCGCCGAGCATGGCACGCCCATCCGATACAGCTACGTATCGCAGCGATGGCCGCTGCCATACTATCAGACCATCTTCGCCGACCAGCCGGGCAGCGCGGAGATGCCATCCGCCGGTCGCCCCTTCACGAGGGAGCTCGTCGCTCGCCTCCAGGCGAAGGACATCGCGGTCGTCTCGCTCGTGCTGCATACCGGCGTCGCGAGCCTCGAGACGGGTGAAGCCCCGTACCCTGAGCGCTACCACGTGAGCGAGGCCGTCGCCGCTGCCGTCAACCAAACACGGGAGCGCGGGGGCCGTGTCGTGGCGGTGGGGACGACCGTCGTTCGCGCGCTCGAGACGGTCGCGTCACCCGACGGCACAGTGCACGCCGGTACCGGGTGGACGGATCTCGTCGTGACGCCCCGCGAGGGCGTTCGCGTGGTGGACGGACTGCTTAGCGGCTTCCACGAGCCTCGTGCGTCCCACCTCGCGATGCTCGAGGCGATCGCCGGCCGCGAGCTGCTCGCGACGGCCTACGATGTCGCGCTTCGCGAGGGCTACCTGTGGCACGAGTTCGGGGACGTGCATCTCATTGTCGGCGGACGACAGGGTCCAGGCCTCGAGCCCGGGTAGCGGACGGGGCACCCAGCTACCATCGTAGCGGCATGCAGCGCGCCGTACTCGCTCCGGCGCTGGGGATCCTCATCCTCAGCGCGTCCGCCGCCCAACAACCTGCTTCCCTCCCCGGTCAGCCGGGTGCCGTCGTCCGTGCCGCGGAGCGCGCCGTCACGACCGGACGCGCGGCGGCTACGCGCCAGGCGTGGATCGCACAGCTTCGTCGCGAGCCAGGCAACAGGCTCGCGCGTCTCGGCGTCGCGACCTTCGCACGTCTCGCCTATGACTACCCCGCCGCCGACTCGTTCGCGCAACCGTTGATCGCCCGGCCCGGGACGCGCCCCGACGCCATCTCCGCGTGGGCACGGATCGAGACCGCCACCGCGCGCGCACAGCAATGGCGGTTCGGCGAAATGGACTCGCTTCTCACGGTCGCCGCCAGCGAAGCCGCCACCGCCCGTGACGCCATCGCGCAGGGCACGGCGCTCGCACGCCTCGCCCTCATTCGCGGCCGGACGCACGGTGTCGACTCCGGCCTGGCGCTGCTCGACCGCGCCGCGAGCGTGTTGTCTGTTCGGGACTCCGTCGCGCGCGCCCTCGTCCTCGCGTTTCGGGCGCAGCTCATCCTCGCACGCGGCACGCCGGGGGCCGGCCCGGTCGCCGACTCCGCGCTGAGACTCGCGCGACGCACCGGAGCGGCACGCATCGAGGGACTCGCCTACAATATCCTCGGCCGCGAGCAGCTTCGCGTTCGGCGTGCCGACTCGGCCGAAGTGCTGTTCGGGCGCGCGGTCGATCGTCTTCGCGCCGCCGGCGATCTCGCCGGTTACGCCGGGTCACTCCAGTGGCGTGGCTACCTGTTGCTCGCTCGCGGCGAGCTCGGCGCGGCCGAGCGTGATCTCCGCGCGGGGCTCTCGGTCGGGCCCATCGCTGGCCTCCTCGTGTCAGGCTGGACGCGCACGAACCTCGGTCAGGTGGAGATGGCGCTCAACAACTGGATCGAGGCGAGGCGGCATCTCGCGGCGTCGCGCGCGCTGTTCGACTCAGCACACGACCGTTGGGGGAAAGCGACCGCCATGCAGCTCGAGGCGTCGGTCCGGTGGGCAATCCGCGATGGGGAGGGCGCCGACTCCCTGCTTCGTGCCGCTGAAGCCGAGCTCGTGGAATCGGGCAACACATCGGGGGTGCTCGACACGCGGGTGCACCGGCTGCGGTACGCCATCGCGCGACGCGACTGGTCGCGCGCCGCCGAGCTGCTCGCGCTTGCGCGTGATTCGACAATGCGCGGGCGATCGGCCACGTGGGTCGA
>DASURJ010000920.1:0-13515 GCA_036280115.1 Gemmatimonadaceae bacterium | reverse complement strand
CTGTCCGCAAACGGTGGATTCGTCGGGACGCCGGGATACATGGCACCGGAACAGGCAGTTGGCGGGCACGTCGACGCTCGCGCCGACGTCTATGCGTGGGGTGTCGTTACCTGCGAAATGCTCGTCGGAACGCACCCATCCATGCTCCAGACGAGCGTGGTCGGCTCGATCGCGCCTCATGATGTAGCCGAGCTGATTCAGTCGCGACGACCTGAGGTACCAGCAAGACTGGTCGTGTTGGCCACGGCATCGCTTGAACGACCGGTCGAACTGAGGCCCGCTGATGGAGTCGAACTGCTGGACGCCTTGGCGGGTGCGGCCACCCACTTACCCGTAGCGGGCCAGCGCAGGCGGCACCTAACGCGCCGAATCCTGGCGGGCGGTCTCCTGTTAATGATCGTCGTGACGATCGCGCTGACATGGCAACTAAGGCCACCCTCTTGGTCGCTCGCGAGCCGGCCGAACGAACCAGCGACGCGTGAGGCGATCGGGCCCGAACAGTACGTCGTCCTCCCGTTCATCTACGACTCGGATGTCGCGGCGCGGTTCAACGAGGTGGCACGACTGCGTGCCGGTTTGCTCCGATGGAGCAACATAGCGGTAGTGAGTCCTCTGGAAGTGCGCGAGGTTCAAGCCAGAGTCGGGGTCGCTACCGATCGCCGATCGGCTCGGCGCATCGCGCGGGCGCTGAGCGTGGATCGCTACGTACTCGGTGCGGCGTCGAGGCTCCCTGACGGTACGCAGCTCGAAGCGGCACTGGTTGACGTTCGGACGAACCGGACTATACGAAGTGCATCGAGCCGCGTTCCGCACAACACCGCAAGACTCGACTCCATCTTCGCCGCGCTTGCCGACAGTCTCTTGCTCGGCGGTGAAAACCTCGGTTCCGCACCATCGTACCAGGGTACGAGATCGATCAGTGCGGTGCGGGCGTTCGCACGCGCGCAACAGGCGCTGCGCAACTGGGACCTGGCTGCGGCGGATTCCCTGTTCGCTCAGGCTACTGTCGCCGATCCGCCATTTGCGCAGGCGCATCTGTGGCTCGCGCAAGTGCGAATGTGGGATGACGCGCCTGTCGCTCGGTGGACGATCGCCGCATCCGAAGCTTCCCGCCTGCGGGCACGGCTCTCGTCACGGGACCAGCTCGTATCTGATGCCGTAATGGCGTTGGCGCGAGACGACGCCGGCGCCGCATGCAACCTGTGGGCGCGGTTGACCCACGAGGATGAGAACGACTTCGCCGCGTGGTACGGGCTGGGGCATTGCCTGCGGATGGATTCCACCGTGATTCGGGACTCCACGAGCCCATCGGGATGGCGCTTTCGGAGTAGCCTCCATCGTTCCTTCCTCGCCTACCGACGTGCGTTCGAGCTGTTACCCTCGATCCACCGCGGGTTCAGTCGCGGTGGATACCAGCGAACACGTCGTCTCCTGTTGATCTCTACGGGGACCGACGTTGTGATCGGGCGCGCGCTTCCGCCGGACACCGGCCGTTTTCTCGCGTACCCCGGTCTACGCGCGGACACCCTCGCTCTCGTTCCATTCCCCGCCCAGGACATTCGCGAGGCGAAACCGGGAACCATCCCCGAGACGCTCGTCGAAGCCGTCAAGCACCAACGGCGTCTGTTCTACTCGATGGCATCGACTTGGGTTGGAGCATTCCCACAGAGCTCTCACGCCCTGGAAGCGATGGCGCTCTCACTAGAGCTCCTCGGTGATCGCTCCGCCCTCGGCGTGTTGCAGCGAGCCCGCGCTCTCGCCGTCGACCGCAATGAACGGGTCCGAATGGCCGTGAGCGAGACCTGGTTGCGACTGAAGTTTGCCCTGTCGGCCGACCCCACATCCGTGCCCGATGTCCAACGCTTTGCGGACTCTGTCCTTCGCGCGAACCCGCCAAGCGACGCCGTGGAACCGCTGTACCTGGCGAGCCTGGCGGCGTTGATGGGGCGGGCGCATGACGCAGCAGCATACTGCCAACGACACGCTGCCGCCGCAGTGGAAACGGTCGCGCCGTCGCTCGCTCGCGATGCATTCGCATTGCTCGCGTTCGCATCGGTTGGCGGCCCAATCGACTCGCTTGCGGCTCTCGAGTCGCGCGTGCGTCAGGCAATCGATCAGACAATCCCGAACTCGGCCCGCGAACGCGCCGAGGCTACGTGGTTGCTTCGGCCTGCAGCGCTTGCTTTTCCGGTGTTCAAGTTCCCGTCTCTTCCAGACCTCGCAGGTACCAGATGGGCGGTAATGGAGGCCGAACTGGCGTTTACGCGCCACGATACTGCGCACGTGCGGCGAACTCTGTCGGCCGTTGCGATCAGGCGACGCTCGCTTCCGCCTGAAGATCGGACTCTCGATGCCCTCTTCCCGGAAGCCTGGCTGCTGTCCACGATCGGCGATGATCGTGCTGCCGCCGAACGGCTGGACGCGACCCTCGCTGCCCTGCCTGCTGCCTCACCCGAGGTGCTGACGGATCCAGCGCGGGCGGGCGCACTCGTTAGGACCCTCGCATTGCGAGCCGAGATCGCCGAGCGCGCCGGCCAGCGCCCGCTTGCCGTGCGACTGGCGACCACTGTCGAGGCGTTGTGGCGCGACGCCGATCCATTCCTCGAGCCAACGTTACAGCGCATGGCACAGGTGCGCACGGGGAACCAGCGCGCGCGGAACTGACTGCATTCCAGACCTACCGCAAGCCGCGCTGTTCGAACATTCTCGATGGAGGTGGCTGTATGTGGTGCACAGTACCTCGCTCACTCGGCCGTGGACTTGGAGTTGGACTTACCGTAGGACTCGCTGTCATAACGTCGCTGGCTGTCTCCGGCTTGCGGCCCACTCCGGCTCGCATGCAACAGACGGAGTACAGCCGCCGGGACTGCCCGCATGATTGGACTCGATATCCGCGGCCGACCGACTCCGCGCAGCTCATCGTGCAGATCGCCGTTGCGCCGCTGACGTCGGATATTCCCGAGTTCCACGATTGTCAGAAATTCATCGATCACGAAAAGCGAACGTACCTCGGGCTGGTCGCAGTCTTCGCACATCAGTCATTGGTACCGTTGTGGGATTCGCTGGGAAGGCTCGGGCAAGATCGCACGGCGCCATCTCGGCCGCCCCCCGCAGTCGCCGCGGCACCGCCTGCCGGATTTCCGAGGCCGTCGCCACCACAGCCACGCCCTCCCAACACGCTTGCCTTCGCGGAGGTGCTCAACTACGGCGAACCGTACGGTCCGTTGGGAATCGCGCGCGGGTATAACTGCCTGTTCATCTTCGACACAATTTCCCCACGAGCGGTAATGGTGCCTGTGACGAATGACCTGCAGTGCACGGTGCCGGCGCGCTTCGACACACTCCTTACGACTTCTGGCGCCACCGAACTTGCCGTTGTTCGGACTAAGGTCGCCGGGTATTCGGCCGCTGACTACCCGCCGGTGGCACGCTGGGATTGGGATCCGAAAAACAATCACCAGACGATGGGCCTAACGTGCGGTGCGGCATGGTGTGATGTGGGAGAGAAGAGATTCACACCGTCGACCGGTTATGTCAGCGGAGCGTCCGTCGGTATGGCCGGAAGGGTCGTTGCGATCAAAGGTTGGTACGACGAGCAAGAGCTCGCGCTGCGCGATGCCCAGGGGAACTTATATCCCGGCAAAATCAAGGGTACGGTTTTCCCGCACCCGAAGCTGGACACGTATACGCTCGCCTCGTTCGACAACCGATGGGTTCCTGTGGCATTCGCGGTCCTCAAGGGTCCCCCGAGCGAGTACGAAGAGAAGTTGAACCTGCGGCCAACTCCACCGGGCACCACATCCAACGCGCTCTTTGTCTGTCGAGGATCTAAGTTGCGGTGCGTGGGATTGTGGCCTCTCGTTATGAAGTGCGATGTCGAGACAGGAGCGACCATCGACCCAGCCAAATGGTGGGTTCGGATCGGGTCTGGAAAGGGCGCGGCATACCGGTGCGTCACCCGCTTCGTCCCTTCGCCCACGGTTGTGGCCGCACTCGGCCCCGAGTACAAGACTCCTGGAACCGCGCGCTGGCGTTGGATCGCGAGCGACGAGACGATCTGGGAAGCCTGCGCGGGCGGATGTTGTCAGGCGCAAGGGTTCGGCTCCTGACACCTCGCGCCCCGGAGCTCGTCGGTTCGAGTGGAGGCGACAGGTCCGGCGGTGGAATGCCCAACCTGTTGCCCCACTATCCGGCTTGCGGATCCCATGCCTAACGCGCGGTGCTCGTCAACCCGAGCATCTCGGTCTCATCCAGCGCAGCAGCGGGCTCTGCGGGCGGCTCTCGCCGGCCCGACGCGGATCTGAGGTAGATATAGAGAAATACCGCCGTCAGCCCCGACACGGCGAGCTTCCCCTCGAGCGGCCACCACGGAATCGGCGAGACGAACCCCTCCAGTGCCCCCGCAACCAACAAGAGCAAGGTTGCCGCGGCAATCAACCGAATTGCGCGACGTCCATTCTCCCGCAACGCCTCCCCACGCGTGCGCTGGCCAGGCACCAGAATCGCCGCCCCCAGCAGAAACCCCGCGCCCCCAGCAATACAGATCGCCGTCAGCTCCAACACCCCGTGCGGCGCGACGAACGCCAGCAACAACGTCCCGATCCCCTTCGACGCATACAGCCCGAACACGCCGCCAATGCTCACACCATTCACCACGAGCACGAGGAGCGTCCCGAGCCCGAACGTGATCCCCATGGCGAACGCCCCGAATGCCACCTGCACGTTGTTCGCGATGATCATCGTCGCGAACACCGGACGAAAGAGCTGCGGGTCCTCGATGTACCCCTCGTTCTCCCGTGCCCGCCTGACGCCATCCTCCGCGCGGTCGAGCATCCCCGACGGGATGAACACGCGCACGACCTCCGGCTCGCGCACCACGGCCGTGTACGCGATGATCGCGGGACCGAAGAACACCAGTGCCGCCAGGGCGATCGGCCGTATCGAACGGCGCACCTCACGCGGTGCGTCGATCGCGAACGTCTTCCAGATGTCACGGAGCCCGAGCGCTTTGCCTCGATAGAGCAGGTTGTGCGCGCTGGCCACGAGCCGGCTCAGGTAGAAGACCTCCTCCCGCTCGCGCCCACGGGCCGCCGTCTGCAGGCGCGCGAGATCCCCCGCGAGATCGCGATACTCCGCGACGAACTCACGCACGCCTTCCTCGCCCAGCGACTTGAGCCCGCGCCGCTGCGCGCGATCGAGTCGCGTAGCGAACGACGACCACCTCGGCGTGCCCGACGCGACGATCGCGTGACGCTCCCGCGCCGCGCCGGTCTCGCGTCCCACCACCGCCCCGCGCGAGCGTGCCTGACGCTCATCGGCGTACAACTCGAATAACCGATCTCCCAACCGCCCCTCGGACGACGGCAGGCCACCTAACGCGACAGCAAACCGCTCGGCCAGCCGGGCAGCGAGCTCGTCACGGCGGGCGCGATCGATCGAGTTCCGCCGCTCGATGAATCGCTCGAGGACGGCGTACTCGTCGTCCGAGAGCCGAGCGTGCGGCACAACGGCCGGTTCAGCACCGCTCGCTGCGCCGTCATTCGCGGGCGCGGTTCCCGGCTCCCATGGTCCTCGATTCCCGATTCCCCCCGCCCGGCTTTGCCGGGCACCCGCCCGATTCCCGACACCCGGCTGCCATCGAAGCAGTTCTTCGCGCACCACCAGCGTCCCCGCCGCCAGATCTCCCAGCCGCTTCCCCTGTTTCGTCGCGACGATGCTCGTGATCCCCACCCCGTACGTGATCACCGGCTGCATGTCGATGACCCGCACGAGATTCCGCACCGCCGACGCCGCGAACGTCACCGAGTAGCCGCCGTCGCTCACCACGCGGAGACGCATGTAGCGCTTCCCCGGCGTCTGCCCGTCCGCGAGCCCCTCCCAGAGCACATAGTAGCCCCAGATCACGAAGAACTGCACGAGCATCACGAGCGCGAGCGCCCACGCGTCCGACGACGTCCCCTCTCGCCCGATGAACCGCCCGACACCAAGGGTCGCGAACCCCACGAACATCAGGATCAGGAGCAACAGGCAGAGGAAGTAGTCGATCAACGCCGCCGCAACGCGCGATCCTATGCCGGCGATCGTGTAGCTGAACGTGACGAGCTCGGGCGTCTCGATATCGACCGTCTGCGTCAGCGTCGAGCTCACGGCGTGATCCTCACGGCCTCCACTCGCCCTTCGCGACCTGCGGCACGAACTTCTCGAGTCCCTTCGGCGGGAATGCGATCGTCTTCCCCTGCTCGGCGCTCTGATACGCCGTCATGAGCACCTTTACCACCTCGAGGCCGTCGTCGAACGTCAGCTTCGCCTTCTCCTTCCCCTGGAAGACACGCACGAAGTGCCGGTCCTCGGCCTCATAGCCGTACGCCCACGCCTCGCCCGCGACCACCGGCATGACGCCCTGTTCGGCGTTCTGCTTCTCCACGAGGTCCTCGCCCTGCTTGCCGGTCACTTCGCGGCTGAAGAAGAGCCTGAGCCCGGAGTCGAGCGTGTTCCAGCTCATCGAGTACTCGGGGCCTAACAACTCCGCCGAAAGCCGGAGTCCGGCGCCGACGAAGCTCCACGACGTGGACGCCTCGCCCAACACCGTGAATCCGTCATCCGTCTCGAACTCGATCACCACGCTCGCGAAGTCCTCGGACGGCGCCTTCGTGTAATCGATGTCCTTGCCCATCGTCTTCGAGAGCAGCTTTGCGTAATGCGGGCGCGACCACTTGAGGCTCGCGATGTGTCCCGTGATTCGCACCGGCCGCACCGTATCGTACGACGCGCCCGGCTTCGTGAGCAGATGCCTGACCACGAGCGCCGAGTGGCACATCATGTCGTTGAGGACGCCGCCGCCCTGCAGGCGACCCTGCCAGAACCACGGACCATGCGGTCCGCTGTGTTCCTCCGCGGCGCGGGCGAGGTAGGGACGCCCCGTGTTCGACGCGCCCCGAGCCCAGATGAGCGCCTTGCCCGTTTCGACCTGGGGCGAGAAGAGCTGGTTCTCCAGATACCCGGTCGGGATGCCGAGCCGCCTAACGAGGTCGACCACCTTCTTCGCTTCGGCGACGTTGCGGGCGAGCGGCTTCTCGCAGGCGATCCCCTTGAGCTCGCCCTTCCCGGATTCCACCGCGTGCACGATTTCCTCGACGTTCTCGATCCGCGCGTGGTTCGGGCCGCAGAGCCAGATCGCCTCGATGGCGGGGTCGGCGACCATGTCGGTGATGGTCGCGTACCCCTTCGCCTCGCCGACATCGTACTTCCGCGCAAGCTCCGCGGCCGAGGCCGCGTTCTTCCGGTTCGGGCTCCAGATACCGCGCACATCGGCGTCGCGGACGGCCTGAAAACCCTGGATGTGGAACCGGGTATTGAACCCGCTTCCGATGAAACCGATGCCGAGGGGGGCGGTGGGCATGAGCAAATCGGGGTGAGGGGTCGATGTTTGCGCCGGTCACGTGGCCGCAGGTCCCTCCATTCTAATGATTCCCCGCCGATGGCGTGACCACTTGGAGCCTGCACGAGATGGCACCGCGAGCAGGCAAGAACCCCCTCGTCGCCGGGAGGCCGACGTTTACCGGAGACGCAACCCTACGCCAACGACGACCATCACGTCGTTTCGGAGCGACGTCCCGTCGGCGCCGTCGAGTCCGCGGAACGCCGTGAGATAGTCCCGCCCCTCGAGCCGAACGCCGACCGCCCCGGTCCCGATCTCGATGCCTAACGCCCCGTACCCGGCGACGTTCGCCTGCGATGGCGCATCGGCGTCTCGGCTCCGGTAGGCTCTGAGCCCAATCCCGCCACCGAGGAACGGGGTCATCCTCAGCTCGCGCCGATCCCGATCGTGCCTCAACCACTCGACGCCGAGGTCGAACTGGGCCATCTCGATGCGCCGGGTTGGCGTCGCCTGGCGTTCCTCCGTCGCGACCCAGCCGAAACCGAACACGGCATGCAGCGCGGGACGAAGCTCGACCGCTACCTGTCCCCCGAACACCGGACCGCGCTCGAGGAGGTCGTCGTGCGGGCCGGTCGGGACATACACGCCCACCGACGGCCGCAGCTCCGGGCTGGCCCACTGTGCCGTCACCGCCCTCACCGGGGTGGCCGACCAGCTCACCAGCAGGGTGATCGCCACACCGAGCCGGATCGCCGACGTACGTTCTCCGCGCATTCGACCTCCTCGTGGTTGCCGAGCGAGCCGGCCTGACCGCACGCAACTCCGTTCGCTCGGTGTCCGTCCGGACGGTACGCGCCCGCCAGCCGCGTGACAGTCGGAGGACGGGGGCGTCGATGTCGGGGATTTTCCGGTTGTCCGTTCGGTTCAGGAGTGGTATGGGCACGGGGCGGGTGACCCAGTGCATTCTTCTTCCAGTTTGTCTCGCGGTTTCCTCGGGTGGCAGGCGGGTGCGTACGTGGTACCCCCACCTTAACTTCGAGGCGTCCGAGGTTCGACGCAGCCCACCATTTCGCCTCGTCACCAATGAACGACTCCGACACCCCGTCTCCGACTCCGCGCCGTCAGTTCATTGGTGAGCTCGCCGCCGGCGCCGCCGCGCTCGCCGCCGTCGCATGCGCCCCGGCGGCGACGGCCAATACAGCGAGCCAGGCGCCGGCACCAGCCCCTGGGTCCCAGGCGAACGCGACCCCGGCCCCGCGGCCGCTGCCCATTCCGCCGCAGACGTGGGACGCAACGTGGATGGAGCGCATTACCGCCAAGCACAAAGTCGTCTTCGACTCTCCCGAGATCCTCGAAGGCGCCGCGCTGTACCACGCCATGAGCTACCTCCAGTCCGTGAAGGACGTTTTCGGCACCGGCGACTCGGATGCGAGCGTCGTCGTTTGCCTGAGACACTCGGCCGTGCCACTCCTCTACAACGACGCGATGTGGGAGAAGTACGACCTGGGTGAGATGACCAAGACGCTCGACCAGAAGACCAAGACGCCGGTCAAGCGGAACATCTATTACCAGCGCCTCGACGCGGAGGGGAAGTCTGTCGAGGACCGTCCGACACCGACGATCAAGTCGCTCGCGAGCCGCGGTGTGATCTTCGTGGGGTGCGACATGGCGACGCGTGGTGTCGCCTACCAGGTGGGGCGCGCGACAAAGCAGGAGATGCGCGACGTCTACGCCGAGTTGAAGGCGAACCTGCTTGCGGGCGCGACGCTCATGCCGACCGGTATTTTCGCGACGCTACTCGCGCAGGAAGCGGGTTGCAGCTTCTTCAAGTCGAGCTGACGCAACTCGCTGCTGGGCAATCGACGGCACTCATGTCGGGCGCACGCACCCTGGTCTGCCTCCTGCTCGCCGCGTTGGCGACGCAGGCGGCGCAGGCACAGCGCCTCGATCGCGATCGTCTCTCCGCCGCGCATTGGCCGCCCGACGCCCCCGCACACGGGTCGATCGCTCAGACTCCGGCGCGCGAAGATGGCGGGCCGTTCATACTCGAGGCCCTCGGTGGATCTCTCGGATCGCTGGTTGGGATTGGCCTCGTGGGCCTCACGTCCCGATGTGGCGTCGAAGATCTCGCGTGCGGGATCACCTCGGTCGGTCTCGGTGGTGTGCTCGGCGTGGTCGGCGCGACGGTCGGGACGCTCGTCGTCGCGCGATACCAGGAATCGCCGCGGTCCGCGGCCGGGGCAGTGCTCGGAGCGCTCGTGGGAACGGGCGTGGGACTCGGCGTGCACTATGTCCTGAACAACAACTCCGACCGAAACCTCGGCGACGCTGTCGTCGTGCCGATCTTCGTGCTGTCGCAGGGCGTACTCGCGGCGGCGGGATCGCGCGTGGTAGGGCGACGGTAGCGAAACGACACCAGGACTTTCCGCACGACATCCCCGAGACTAAGGTAGTTCGCGAGCGACGCGGAACTCCCGCGTTGCCGTGTTCCCGCCTACCTGTCCGGAGGATCACATCATCATGAGTCGTTCACGTCGTGTACTGGGCGTCGCCGCCCTCGCACTGTCGGCGACCGCGTGCTTTCACCAGACCGTGCACAGCGGTCTGACTCCTTCGACAACCGTCGTGGAAAGACCCTACGTCGCGACGTGGTTGTGGGGGATCATCCCCGCCGACACGGTCGACGTGCGTCAGTCGTGCCCGACGGGCGTCGCGACGGTCGAGACGCAGCAGAGCTTCATGAACGGGTTCGTCAGCTTCTTCACGCTCGGCATCTACGCGCCGCAGCGCCTGCGCGTCACGTGCGCGTCCTAACGAGTTGAGCAACGCGTACGATGTCTACGCTTTCAACCCTGACTGGAGATCTCATGCGTTCTCGAATCGCTCTGCTGAGCATTGTCGCACTCGTGTGCGCCGGGTGTTACCGCGTTACGGTGGTAACGGGCGCTCCGCCCGCGGAGCAGGTCGTGGACAAACCGTGGCAGTACTCGTTCGTCTACGGCCTCGTCCCGCCGCCCGAACTGAATTCGCGGGAGCAGTGCCCACAGGGGTTCGCCGCCGTCGTGACCGAGCGGAGCTTTCTGAACGGCCTCGTGGGCGCGCTCACCTCCAGCATCTTCACGCCCATGCACACGAAGGTGACCTGCGCGGCAGGCCCTGTGGCGAGATGACGACACGTCTGCCGGTGTGATGCTCGCGCGCCCATGACCACCTTGCGGGGCGGGATTCGTCCCGCCCCGCAGGCATTCGTCCCGGTTTGTTGGTCGCGTCCGCGCGAGACGCGTACGGTACCGAACGTTCTTCGGCTCACTGTGCTGACCTTCATCTCGCCGGATCGATGCCCAGGGCATTCCCGTGGTCGTATCATACCTCGATCGTGCTGGCCGGCGCGGTCCTCACGCTACGGATGCCAGTCGCGGAAGCGCAGGACGCGGCTACTCGCCTGCAACTGCCGCCGCTGAGTCACACGTCCGTTGCGTTCGACCCGGTTCGGAGCCGGCTCGTCGTGTACGGTGGGCTCACGCCGGGGAATCCCGAGCTGCTCAACGGCACGTGGGAGTGGGACGGCAATCGATGGCGTCAGGTCGCCGACTCGGCGTCGAGTCCACCGCGGCGCGATGGCGCGACCATGGGCTACGACCCGGTCAACCGGCAGCTCCTCCTCTTCGGCGGGTGGCACGGCCAACCGTGGAGCGGAGGCGCGTTCACGCCGTTCTGCGACACGTGGACGTTCGACGGCCGCCGATGGACGCAGCGCAACAAGGGCCCGTGCATCACCGACCGCGTGCGCAACAACTCGCTCGTCTACGACGCGCGCCGTCGCGTCATGCTGCTCGCGGACGGCACGCCGGAGATCCCGCCCGCGGACACCCGCCGTCTCCGCCTCTGGCGCTGGTCCAACGACTCGTGGGTCCTCGTGGACTCCTCGGGTCCTCGGCGCAGTGGCTGGGAACAGGCCGTGTACGACGAGCGCCGCGCCGTCGTGGTCGTCCCGGTGTTCGACGGTCCCGATGCGGGAGTCTGGGAATGGGACGGAGCGCGGTGGCGCTCCACGCCGTCGTCCTCGTTAGGCCCGCCGCCGCGTCACGTGTACGGCCTCGCCTATGACGCCCGCCTGGGCGGCGTGGTAATGGTCGGTGGTCAGTCGTACTCGAGGCCCCGGACCTACTACGATGACGTATGGGTGTGGGACGGCAGCCGGTGGACCGAGGCGCCGAGACAGGGTGATGCCGTACCGATCGCCCGGGCCGGCGCCGCGCTCGTGAGCGACGCGGCCAACGGCAGGCTCCTGTATTTCGGCGGCTACCGCGCCGTTCCGCCGTTGCAGGACCTGTGGCAGCTCGACGCGCGCGGCTGGCGGCTGTGGACCGCGCCCGGTACGACCATCTCGCTCACCGGACCGCAATCGATTGCCCTGTCGGTTCCCGACATCGAAGCAAGCGCGCGGTGGTACGGTGAGCTCTTCGGGCTGGCGACCACAATGGATGTCCGCGCCGACTCGAACACACACGTGCGCATTCTCTCGTCGGATCGGTTGACCGTGGAGCTGATCGCCGACCGCCGGGCGAAGTCGGTCGCAACGCTCGCCGGCACCGAGGTGCCAAGTACACAGGTGCACGGCATCTTCAAGGCCGGCTTCTTCGTGCCCGACCTCGATTCGGCACTGGTCGCCCTGCGTGAGCGTCGTATTCCGATCGAGGGGCAGTGGCTCCAGTCCCGCCCGCGGAATCTCATGGTGCGCGACAACAGCGGGACCCTCATCCAGCTCATCGAGCGGCGTCCGTAAGGTACGTCAGGGGTCAGAGTCCTAACGGATCGTTCGAACGCGACGCGTTCGAACGATGCGTTAGGACTCTGACCCCTTACGGAGCATCAGCGTGCGAGCAATGTGACGCCTGCGCGGCCTGAGCGGGTCCGATGTCGCATGAGCATCGGTAACACAGCCGGCCCCACGGTCTCCCGGTCTGGCGATGAGGTCGCGCGCCTGAAGCGACCATGCCTGTCCATCGTACGCACCGCAGCCCGCGCAGTCGCCGCCATTGGAGTCGCCGGCCTGTCGGCGTGCGACCTCCTCGGGCCGACGGTGTGCACGTCGGAGGGGTATTACGCCATTGCCGTCCGGGTGGAGGCGGCGTCGACCGGCGAAGTGCTGTCGCCGGCGGCGACGGTCATCGCGCGCTCCGGAGTGTACGCGGACTCGGTGACGGGCCATCCCGGTTCCGTCGATCTGTTCGCGGCGTTCGAGCGGTCGGGCGTGTACGACGTGTCAGTACGCGTGGACGGCTACCGCAACTGGCAGCAAACCGGCGTCCGCGCCAGGCGAACCGGCGAATGCGACAAGCTGCGAACCGTGCGCCTTACGGCCACGCTGCAGCAGAACTGACCGCAAGCCTACTCGGCCCGGAGCGCCTCGATCGGATCCACCCGCGCCGCGCGGCGTGCCGGCAGATAGCTCGCGAAGAACGCGACGCCGCTCAGCACAATCGTCACGACCACGAAGCTCACCGGGTCGAACGGAGACACGCCGTACAACATGGAACGCAGGAACCGGGTGACGCCGAGCGCCCCGGCGAGCCCGATACCGATCCCCACGGCGGCCAGCAAGGCACCGTGGCCGACAATGAGCCGCAACACGTTCGTACGCTGCGCGCCGAGCGCGACGCGCACGCCGATCTCCCGCGTGCGCTGCGAGACCGAATACGAGATGACGCCGTACACACCGATGGCGGCCAGCACGAGCGCGATCGCGGCAAAGACCGAGAACATCTTCCCGTAGAGCGCTTGCTGCCAGTACGACCGCTCGATCGTGGCGTCCATGCTGAGCACGCGGTACGCGGGCACGTACGGGTCCGTTTCCTTGAGTGCCGCCAACACCGTCGGTGTCGCCCGGGACGGATCGCCTAACGTGCGCACGACGATCGCGGCCGAATTCCACCCGCCCTGACGGTAGGGCATGTATCCCTGGTAATCGGGCTCCTGCGTGAGCCGCTTGTGCTTGATGTCGGCTGCCACGCCGACGACGGTGATCCATCGATTCAGCGTGTCGCTCGCGTAGCCGAACTTGAACCGCTTGCCCAACGCGTTATCGGGACTCTTCCACAGCTGCGTGGCCATGTGCTCGTTGATCACGGCGACGC
>DASURJ010000919.1:0-2265 GCA_036280115.1 Gemmatimonadaceae bacterium | reverse complement strand
GCGGCGTGCCGGAAGCGGTCCCCTTGCATGTGGTCGTACTTCACCTCGCACACGCGCTCGATCCGCAACGGTTCCCACGACAGGTCCTTGCCGGCGCTCCAGCGGCTCTGTCCGCCGGGCATGCGGGTCATCTCATGGCTGGCGGCATCGGCCCATGCACGCCAGGGATGATTTTCGAGCGCGTTCGCGCGCAGCGGTTCGAGCTCTTCGACGAGTTCCCTGCGTCTCGCCATGGTGAACGACGAGGTCACGCCGACGTGGTGGAGCGTGCCTTTGTCGTCGTAGAGGCCGAGGAGCAGCGAGCCGACGCGGGTGCCCTTGCCGTCCTTGTGCCAGCGGAACCCGGCGACGACGCAGTCGGCCGTTCGCGCGTGCTTGATCTTCAGCATCTCGCGCTTGCCGGGAACGTAGGTCGCGTCCTCCGCTTTTGCGATGACCCCGTCGAGTCCGGCCCCTTCGAACCGAGAGAGCCAGTCCATGGCGACGTCGCGATCGCGCGTCACCGGCGTGAGGTGAACCGGGCGGGACACATTTCCGAGCGCGCGCTCGAGCAACCGGCGGCGCTCGGCCTGTGGTTCGCCGCGCAGGTCGCGGCCGTCGAGCGCGAGCAGGTCGAAGGCGACGAACGACGACGGGGTTACCTTGGCGAGCTTCTCGACCCGCGAGGCGGCCGGATGCAGACGGAGCTGCAGCGCGTCGAAATCGAGCCCTTCGGGTGTCGCGATCACGATTTCGCCGTCCACGACGATGTCGTCGGGCAGCTTGTCGAGGAGCGCATCGTGCAGTTCGGGAAAATAGCGGTCGAGCGGCCGGAGGTCGCGGCTCTGGATGAAGAGTGACGGACCACGCCGAAAGACGATGGCGCGGAAGCCGTCCCACTTCGGTTCGTAGAGGTACCCGCCGGCCGGCGGCAACTCGTCGGCGAGCTTCGCGAGCATCGGTTCGATCGGCGGGTCGATGGCGTATTCGCTCGGCATCCCGGCCGTTGTATCACGACCTGTGGACCATCACTGCGAACAGGACACCTGGCGCATGCTGATGATCTGCGCCGTGTTGACCCACATCGACGGCCGCTTCGCGCCGGCCGGGCCGGCGTCGACTTCGGCCCGGATCCAGCCGCTGTCCAGTACTTCGAGCACCTTGTAGTTGGGCGGGCTCTCGATCGGGAATGAGATGCGGTAACAGGTGTTCGGCATGATGAAGCCGGTGCCCTGGGCCACGACGTTCCGTGGGTTGGTGAGACCCCAACCGCCAATGACCAGAAGACCGGTTACGACAAGCATCAGGACAGACTTCCACACGGTGTTACCTCCTTGGGGATCACGAAGCCGGATGAATTGAGACGTTCACCACGCGCCGACTCTGTTAGGCTACGTCCTCCGCCGCGTCTCGTAGCTCGTCAATTCGCCGTCTGGTTTCCGTGCTCGATCGCTCACGATGATCGGCAAGACGCTGAGCCACTACTTGATCGAGGCCTCGCTCGGCGCGGGAGGCATGGGCGTCGTCTACCTGGCGCGCGATTTGGCGCTCGGACGGCGCGCCGCGGTCAAGGTAGTGACCGATTCGTTCGATCGCGCGCTGCGCGAGCGCCTGCTGCGAGAGGCGGAAGCGGGTGCCCGCCTGCAGCATCCCGCAATAGCGACGTTTTACGAGTCCGGCGAGACCGAGAGCGGCGCCTTCATCGCGATGGAGTACGTGCGTGGGCGGACGCTGCGCGACCGGCTGGCCGGGGGCGGCTTCCGCGGCGACGAGATCCTGCAGATCGCCTGCGCGCTCCTGGAGGCCCTGAACCACGCGCACGCGGCCGGCATCCTCCATCGCGACCTCAAGCCTGAAAACATCATGCTGACGGACGCCGGGTTCCCGAAGCTACTCGACTTCGGTCTCGCCAGAGTGGCACCGCGCGCGGAGGCCGATGAAACGCTCACCAACCTCACGGCCGGTCATGTGCTGGGCACCGTCGGGTACATGTCGCCCGAGCAACTCCGCGGCGAGCCGCTCGATGAGCGCAGCGACCTCTTCTCTCTTGGCGCGGTCCTGTACGAGATGGCCGTGGGCCGGCCGGCCTTTCCAGGCACACGCGCGACCGAGCGCATCGCCGCCATCCTCGGGAGGGATCCGGAGCCGATCGCGGGACCCGGGATCCCGCCCGCGCTCCGCGACGTGATCATGCGCGCGCTCCGGCGCGAGGCATCGGCGCGATATCCGAGTGCGTCCGCGATGCTCTCCGACATGCGAGCGCTCGGGATGGGCGAACGCGCGGTT
>DASURJ010000918.1:0-4680 GCA_036280115.1 Gemmatimonadaceae bacterium | reverse complement strand
GTTCCGCGCCATCGCGTATGGCGACGCGGACATCATGATCACGGGTGGCTCCGAGGCTACGGTGACGCCCATGGCCATCGGCGGGTTCGCGAACATGCAGGCGCTCTCCGAGCGTAACGATTCCCCCGAAACGGCGTCCAGACCGTTCGACGCGACGCGTGACGGGTTCGTGATGGGTGAGGGGGCCGCGGTCGTCATCCTCGAGGAGCTGGAACACGCGAAGCAGCGTGGCGCCACGATCTACGCCGAGATCGTCGGGTACGGGGCGACCGGCGACGCCTACCACATCACACAGCCCGCTCCAGACGGTGAAGGAGCGCAACGCGCCATGCGCCGGGCTCTCCGCGACGCGGGAATAACGCCGGCGGACGTCGGCTACGTGAACGCCCACGGCACCTCGACGCCCGCGAACGACTTCAACGAGACGCGCGCCATCAAGGCCGTGTTCGGCGAGCATGCGAAGAGCCTCAACGTCAGCTCGACGAAGTCGGCGACGGGGCACATGCTCGGAGCAGCCGGCGCCCTCGAATTCGTGGTGAGCGCGCTCGTCGTTCGGGACGGCACCATCCCGCCGACCATCAATTACGCGAATCCCGACCCCGAGTGTGACCTCGACTACACTCCGAACGCGCGCGTGGAACGGGAGGTCGAGATCGCGCTCAGCAACAGCTTCGGTTTCGGCGGGCACAACGTGACGCTCGCCGTCCGCAAGTACCGGGACGACTGACGGTGCGACGTCCGATCGATCTGCCGATGGATCGGCTCTCGGACCCCGCGTTGCGACCGATTGCCGAGAAGGTCGGCGCCGGCGAACGCCTCAGCGATGCGGACGCCCTGGCGTTGTTCGAATCGCCGGACATTCTCGGCGTCGGGGTGCTCGCCGATGCCGTCAATCGCGCGCGACACGGCGATGTCGTCACGTTCGCCGCGAACCAGCACATCAACCCCACGAACGTCTGCATCCTTCGCAAGACGTGCGTGTTCTGCGGCTACGCGCGCCTGCCGAAAGAAGACGGCGCGTATCGCTACACCCTCGAGCAGATCCTCGCCGAGGCCGAGCCGGCGCGCACCGGCCTGACCAAGGAGTTTCACATCGTCGGTGGCCTCGATATGAAGGCCGGGCTCGAGTACTACACGGCGATGTTCAGAGCGCTGAAGCGTGATTTCCCCCACGTTCACATCAAGGCCCTGACGGCCGTCGAGATCGCGCACATTGCGCGGATCGAGAAGATGACGTGGGAGGCCGTGCTCATAGCGCTCAGGGAGGCCGGGCTCGATACGATGCCCGGCGGCGGCGCCGAGACGTTCAGTGCCGCGGTCCGCGAGCAGATCGCCGACAAGAAGCTCGGTGGCGCGGAGTACATCGATGTGCACCGAACAGCGCATCGCCTGGGCATTCGCACGAACTGTACGATGCTCTACGGTCACGTCGAGACGAAGGCAGACCGCGTCGCGCACTTGCGCATGCTTCGCGACCTCCAGGACGAGACCGGCGGTTTCCTCGCGTATATCCCGTTGGCCTATCACCCCGACGACAACGAACTGGGGATTCAGCTCGGACGGCGCGGCAGCGCGTCTACCGGCTACGACGATCTGCGCAACCTCGCCGTCGGCCGGCTCTTTCTCGACAACATCGCGCACATCAAGACACACTGGATCATGGTGACACCGTTCCTGTCGCAGACCGCGCTGTCATTCGGCGTGAACGACATGGAGGGAACGGTGGTCCGGGAAAAGATCTATCATGCGGTTGGCGCCCACACGCCGCAGGCGATGTCGCTCGACGAGATCCTGAAGCTCATTCGAGGCGCCAGGAAGATCCCAGCCGAGCGCGATTCGTTCTACAACGTGTTGCGGACCTTTCCACCGGACGCACCGGCGGGCGATGGGTCGTCGGCCGAGGCCGCCTGACGTGCGCGTCGGCCGCATCCCGTACGTCAACTGCTACCCGGTCTACGGCGCCATCGACCGCGGAATCGTCGCCCTCGACGCTACGCTGGTCACGGGCGTCCCGAGCGCGCTGAACGCGCGCATGGCCGAAGGTACGCTCGACATCAGCGTCGTCTCCGCCGTCGAGTACGCGCGCGACGCTCGCCGTTACCTGCTCCTGCCCGACCTCGCCATCTCGTGCGACGGGCCGGTGCGGAGCGTGATGCTCTTCTCGCGTCGCCCGGCGGAAGAGCTCGAGGGCCGCCGCGTCATCGTCAGCCGGAGCTCCATGACGAGCGTCGCACTCCTGGAGCTCTTGTTCGAGCACGTGTGGCACGCACGCCCCGAGTTCGTCGCCGGTGACGCGGAGATGTCCGACATCGCGTCGTTCGACCGCGAGCCTCACGACGCGCGACTCGTGATCGGTGACGCCGCCCTCGTGCTCCGCGGGGGGGCGCGCCCGCACTCCGGCAATGCGATCCACGGAACCACGTTCCCGACGTACCCGTTCTCCTACGACCTCGGTGAGACGTGGAAGGTGTGGACGGGGCTTCCGTTCGTGTTCGCGGTGTGGGTCGCGCAGCGCACGGCACCGGTCGCGGAGGCGCTCGGCATTCACGCGAGTCTGATCACGTCGCGCAACTGGGGGCTCGAACACCTCGATGACCTCGCGGTACAGGCGACCCAGGCGACGGGCGTCGCGGGCCCCGTGTGTCACGAGTACCTCTCGGGGCTCGACTATGGACTGTCCTACGAGCACCTGGCCGGACTGACGGAGTTCTTCCGCCGCCTTGTCGCCGCGGGTCGGGTGCCTAACGGCACGCTGGCATTCCTGCCGGCGGCGTAGCGGCGACGGCAGCCAGCTCTCAGCACGGTTCCCAGTTCCCGGTCCCCATCATGGGCGTCAGAGATATCCTCGACTTGTACGCGAATGCCCCCCTCCTCGAGCTCGGCGCCGAGGCGAACCGGATGCGCCTGGAGCGCCATCCGGAAGGCATCGTGACCTTCATCGTCGATCGGAACATCAACTACACGAACGTCTGCGTCGCGGATTGTGGGTTCTGTGCCTTCTACCGCCGTCCGAAGCACGGGGAAGGGTACACCCTGTCGTTCGAGCAGATCGGCGCGAAGATCGACGAAACCAAGGCGCTCGGTGGTGTTCAGATCCTGATTCAGGGCGGGCATAACCCGTATATCCCGTTTCAGTGGTATCTGGATCTGTTGCGGTACATCAAAACGTACCACCCGATTCACGTCCATGGATTCAGCCCGAGCGAGGTTGACTTCTTCGCGAAGGTCTTCCGGCTGGATGCGCGCGACGTGATCCGCGAGCTGCGTGCGGCCGGCCTCGACTCGATTCCCGGTGGCGGCGGCGAGATCCTCGTTCAGCGCGTACGCGACATTGTCGCGCCGAAAAAGGCCGGTGCCGACCGGTGGCTCGAGATCATGGAGCTCGCCCACAACGAGGGCATGAAGACGTCGGTCACGATGATGTACGGGATCGGCGAGACCCTCGCCGAGCGCATCGAGCACCTGCAGCGCGTCCGCGACCTCCAGACCCGAACCGGTGGGTTCACGGCGTTCATCTGCTGGCCCCTTCAGCCGGAGAACACGCCGACCATGTCGCACATGCCGCGCACCGACGCCGTGGACTACCTCCGCACCGTCGCCATCGCGCGCATCGTGCTCGACAACGTGCCGAACCTGCAGTCGAGCTGGGTGACGATGGGGATGAAGGTCGGCCAGCTCGCGCTCACCTTCGGCTGCAATGACTTCGGGTCACTCATGATCGAGGAGAACGTCGTCTCGGCGGCAAACACGACGCACCGGACGACGATCGAGGAGCTCGAGCGACTCATCATCGATGCCGGCTTCACCCCCCGCCGCCGGCGGCAGGACTACTCGATCCTGGAGACCGCTGCGTGAGCGCGGCGGGAGTCGGCTTTCGCGTCGGCATCGGATACGACTCCCATCGTTTCACCCCCGGCGGTCCGATCATCCTCGGCGGGTGCCGCATCCCGTCGGACGTGTCGCTCGCCGGACACTCGGACGGTGACGCCGTCGCGCATGCGGTGACGGACGCGATTCTCGGCGCGGCAGCGTTAGGTGATATCGGTGAGATGTTCGCCGACACCGACCCGGCAAACCGCGGGCGCGACTCCATCGAGATGCTCGCCCGCGCGGTCGAGCGCGTTGGCACCGCGGGGTGGCGCGTCAACAACGTGGACGTCACCGTCGTCGGCCAACGTCCGAAGGTGGGCCCGCACCGCGAGGCGATGCGGACCGCACTCGCCCGAGCGCTCGCGGTGGATGTGACCGCCGTGAGTGTGAAGGGAAAGACGAACGAAGGCATGGGTTGGATCGGCCGCTCGGAAGGGCTGGCGTGCCTGGCGGTGGCGTCGCTGGTCGCGCGCGCTCCTGCCTAACGTGGAGAGCGTCCTCGCCTGGCTGACGGACCTGCCGCCAGCCATCCTGTACGTCATCCTCGCACTCGTCGCCGCGACGGAGAACTTCATCCCTCCCATTCCGGCGGACGTGATCGTCGCGTTCGGAAGCTTCCTCGCCGCACGCCAGAACCAGTCACCCATCCCGACGATCGTGGCCGTGGTCGTCGGCAACGTCGGCGGCGCGATCGCCATGTTCGCCCTCGGACGCCGATTCGGCGCGGACTGGATCCGGCGTCGTCTGCACCATGTGATGGGGGAGGGAGCCGAGAGACGGGTGCAGCACTGGTACAAC
The DNA here is from genome assembly GCA_036280115.1 of Gemmatimonadaceae bacterium. Taxonomy (GTDB): domain Bacteria; phylum Gemmatimonadota; class Gemmatimonadetes; order Gemmatimonadales; family Gemmatimonadaceae; genus JAJKIV01. The sequence continues at coordinate 12 of DASURJ010000918.1, read as the reverse complement.
CGGTTCGGCCTC
>DASURJ010000917.1:0-6951 GCA_036280115.1 Gemmatimonadaceae bacterium | reverse complement strand
GAGCAGGCTGGCTGACATGACGCGCGAGAGCGGGGATGCGCCCGTCTGGCGCCGCTACCTCCGATTCGTCCGCGCGGACGTCCGCGCGGACGTCGACGACGAGCTCGAATTCCACATCGAGATGATCGCCGCCCGGCACATCGCGAACGGCGTGTCGCCGGACCACGCGCGCGCGCGGGCCCTCGAAGAGTTCGGAGACCTCGCCGGCGCGCGCCATCAGTGCGAGGCGATCGACAAGCAACGGCAACGCCGTCACGAATGGAGTGAAATGCTCGACTCGATCCTGAAGGACGTGCGGTTTTCCGTCCGTGCACTGCGCCGCTCGCCGGGTATGGCGGCGGCGATCGTTCTCACGCTCGCGCTGGGGCTGGGTGCGAGCACCGCGATCTTCGGCATCGTGCGCGGCGTGCTGCTGCGCCCGCTCCCGTACGCGGATCCGGACCGGCTCGTGCGCGTTTACGAACGCTCCCCGCGGGGCGATGATCGCAACGTTGTGTCGGCGGGGAACTTCACCACGTGGGTCGAGCGGGCGAAGTCATTCACGGTGCTGGGCGCGCACATGGCGCCGTATGGCATCAGTCTCACCGGCGATGGCGAGCCGGTGCAGATCACGACGGCAGACCTGACGCCGTCGGTGATGCGAGCGTTGGGGAGTCGCACCGCGTTAGGTAGGACCTTCGTGGAGGACGACGCCCGTGGGGACGGCCGGCTCATTGTGCTGAGCCATGGGCTGTGGCAGGGCCGATTCGGCGGCGACTCCACGGTGCTCGGACGGCACCTCACGCTGGACCACGAGCCGTACACCGTCGTAGGTGTCATGCCGGCGGAGTTCGAGTTTCCCGCGCCAGGCGTCGACGTCTGGCGCCCGGTGCCGGCGGACCGCATCCCCGCGGACGAGCGACGTAGCCACAACTGGTACGTCGTCGGCCGCCTGGCTCCGGGGGCGACGATCGCGAGCGCGAACGTCGAGATGCAGGCGATTGCCGGAGCGCTCGCACGAGAGTACCCGCAGTTCATGACAGGATGGGGGACGAACGTCGTCTCCCTCCACGACGACATCGTGTCGGGGGTCGAGCGACTGCTCGTCGTGCTTCTCGCGGGCGCGTCCCTCCTCTTGCTCGTAGCGTGCGCCAACATCGCCAATCTGCTTCTCGCCCGGTCGTTCGCGCGACGCCGTGAAATGGCACTGCGCGGCGCGCTTGGCGCCGGAACCCGGCGTCTCGTGAGGCAACTGTTCACCGAGAGCCTGGTGCTGGCCGCGGTCGGCGGAGCTCTCGGAACCGGCGCCGCGTGGCTCATGACGCGCGGGCTCCTGGCGCTCGCGCCGAGCGACGTTCCCCGACTGTCGGCGGTGTCGATGGATGCGGCGGTGCTGGGCTTCGCCCTCGGGGCGACGATGGTGAGTGGCGTCGCCTTCGGCCTCGTACCGGCGCTCCGCATGATGCCCATGGGGCGCGCTGGTCCGGGACTCCAGGGTATTCTGCGCGCGACCGATGAGCGCGCGGGACAGGCGAAGCAGGGACTCGGGCGTGCGGCCTTCCTCGTTGCACAACTCGCGATATCTCTCGTGCTGCTCGTCGGCGCCGGACTGCTGCTTCGCTCGGCGCACCGGCTGGCCGTCGTGGATTACGGGTTCCGACCGGAGGGACTCGTGGCGATGTCGCTCGATCTTCCGCGCAGCATGTACGACAGCAGTCGCAAGCACGTCGAGCTCTACGACCGGGTACTCGAGCGCGTGCGGGCGGTCCCGGGAATCACGGGCGCGGCTGCGACGACGGAGTACCTTGGCCAATCCAGCGCGATGACGTTCAGCTTTGCCATCGAGGGGCGTCCGTCAGCGAATCCGAGTGGCCGCGAGGATCCCCAGCCACTCCGCGCCGTGACGCCCGAGTACTTCCGCGTCCTCGGAATCCCGGTGAAGCGTGGGCGGGCGTTCGAGGCGGGCGACCGTGAGGGCGCGCCAGATGTGGCCATCGTGAACGAGTCGCTCGCTCGCCTCCTCTGGCCTACGTCGAACCCAGTGGGCGCCCGGGTGAGCTTTCGCGGCCAGAGCGGCCCCTGGCTCGAGATCGTCGGAGTCGTGGGTGACTCGCGAGCCAACGCCGCCGACGAGCCCGCCGCCCCCGCGTTGTACGTCCCGTTCGCCCAGAAGGACTGGCACTGGCTCTCCTGGATGACGGTCATCGCGCGCACGGACGGATCGCACGACAGCGAGGCGTCTACCCATGGGCTCCGGGCAGCCGTGTGGCAGGAAGATCCACAGCTTCCCATTCAAACACTGTCGAGCGTTCCGGACCTGTACCGTCAAGGTGTCGCTCGGCGACGATTCGCCACCGTGCTGACCGGCGCGTTCGCGGCAGCCGCATTGCTCCTGGGGATCATCGGGATGTACGGTGTGCTCGCGTACAGCGTGATGCAGCGGCGTCGCGAGTTCGGGATCCGACTGGCGTTAGGCGCGCGGGCATCGCAGGTCACGCGAGTCGTCGTGGGTGAGGCACTCGGTCTCGCGGCGCTGGCGATCCTCGCCGGAACCGCCGCGGGGCTGGCACTGACGAGGCTCCTGAGCCCACTCCTCTACGAGGTGTCGCCGGCGGATCCGGCCACGTTCGTCGGTGTCGCCACGCTGGTCGCGGTCGTCGCGTCGGGCGCTGCGTGGATCCCGGCTCGCCGGGCCACTCGGATCGATCCGGCCATCACGATCCGCGAAAGCTGACGCCTGTTCGGAGCGGCGCTCGGCCCCTCAGGGATCGCGCGGTGAGCCGCTCACGTCCCAGGCGCCGATGCGGTCGCACGACGCCCGAGGGAATCGGAACTCGACGACCTCACCTTCGCGAAGCGTGCCGACACGCGCGAACGCGCTGTCGATGAGCTGGCCGCGATCGTCGTGAGCGCGCGCCGTCAGGTTCCAGGCCCCCGCCGCGCCTCTGGACACCTCGAGGCGCCCGGTGCAGCCGGAGCTCGCCGCGACAAAATCACGCGACCGGAACTGGAAGGGAGGACCGGACGTCGGCGCGAGATCGAGGCTTTCCGGCGAGCCGTCGTCGGGCTCCACGTTGTCGGCCCGCGAGCGGGCATCGGCGACGGCAGCCTCGTCGCCTTTCGCGGTCTCATCCGTGCGAAGCCGCTGTGCGGCAATGAACGTGATGCCGACCGCGACGGCTACCGAACCGAGCTGAACCCAGTGCGGAAGGCGGCGCGGCGCGAGCGCGTGTCGGCGTTGTCGCGCCTCCTGACGCATGCGCGCGAGCTCCTCCTTCGGCACCGGAAGGGGCGTGGTCGTGAAGATCTCGGAATCATCCTCGTCGGCCGTGCGCGACCGGCGACGAGGATCGCCGCTGTAGGCCGCGGCCGCGACCATCAACGCGACCACCGCGATGATCCCGAGCGCGACAATCAATACGACCGGGCTGTCCGCCGGATCGAACCAGGTGTCGTACGCAGGAAGCGTTACGACGGCGCCAACGGAGACGACGTCGAGTCGCGTGCGCAATTAGGGTAGGGGACCGTGGGTTATTCCAGGCGCGTACGACGGACGCCAACGGGAGCGTGGGCATGATACTGTGACGAACGGCGAACGGGTAAGCCCCGTGGCTCCAGGCCCTCGAACCGCCATCAGCGCTCTCCCCCTGTTCGACGCGCCGTCGTTCGGCTGGTCACGGGGAGCGCCGGTTCGACCACCGCCCGCTGCACGAGCGGCCGACCGGTATGGTCGCGGCGCGTGTGCTATGCGTATAATACCGCTGTAGTTGATCGGGGTGACCGATCACTGCGCGCTCGCCTTTCGCGCTTCCCGGCCGTCATGTACGCGACCTGCCTGTTCTGCAACGAATCGCTCGGCACCAATGACGTGATCGAGCTCTTTCCGGTCGGGCGGCGCCTCGCGTTCGACGCCGAAAAGGGGCGGTTGTGGGTCATCTGTGCACATTGCACCCGCTGGAACCTCTCGCCGATCGAGGAGCGCTGGGAGGCCATCGAGGACTGCGAGCGCCGATTCCGCGCGACCCACCTGCGCTACTCCACCGACAACATTGGATTGGCCCAACTTCGCGAGGGGCTCGAGCTGGTTCGCATCGGGAAGGCCCTTCGCCCTGAGGTCGCGGCGTGGCGCTACGGCGACGTGATCCAGCGGCGCGGCTCGGGGCGCCTCCTCGGGATCGCGACCGGGCTCGCGCGGCGGGGGATCCGCGCCGCGAACGACGCGATCTCCCGCATCACCCGCGACGACACGCCGAGCCTCTTCGCCGACGAGCCATTGACCCGGCTGCGCCTGTACCGGCACCGCGACCGCGTCCTCGATGTGCTCACCGACGAGCAGGGGAACCGGTCCGTCATTCGCTGGGGCCACCTCGATGCGGCCGAGCTGATTCGTCCCGACCCTAACGAGCCGTGGCGCCTGGTGGTGAAACACGACCACGGCCTAACGATTGTGACCGGCGATGACGGGTTGCGGACCGCGGGGAAGGCGCTCGCCGCGCTGAATGCCGCCGGCGCGCTCCCCGAAGACGTCCGTCGCGCCACCGCAAAGATCGAGGACGCCGAGGACGAGGAAGGCTATTTCTCCCGGATCGTCGCGCTCGCGATGCGAACCGGGTGGGGGCGGTATCCCGACGCACCCCGCAGCTCGGCCCCGGTGCCCGCGACGTCGTCCGCAGCGGAACGGCTGGCGCTGCACATCACGAACCGCTCGTTCTGGGGTCGCGGCTCCATCACGAGCGAACCGAGCACCCTCATGATTCGCCTGCCGCTCGTGGACCGGCTCGCGCTGGAGATGGCCGCGAACGAGGACACGGAGCGGCGGGCAATGGCGGGCGAGCTACTCGAGCTCGAGCGAGCATGGCGCGACGCCGAGGAAATCGCCGCCATCGCCGATGGCCTGTTCGGAACGTCGCAACTGGAGACGCTCCGGCAAGAGCACGTCGCCCGCCAGCTTGCGCGAGCGAGCAGGGAGAACGCCTGACGCCTTCGGAAGGCCGACGTTCGTGACCGATGACCGCCCGGCAAATGCGGCTGGTCACCGTGCCACCGTGATGCGCCGGATCCTCCCTCTGTGTGGCGGCCTCGCAACGCGCCCGGCGCTCGATCCGCACAACGCGAGGTTGTCCGTGTCCCAGGCGGGTCCCCAGGTGGCACGGGAGGTGCCCGAGGGCACCCCAAGTCAGCTCCGCCGCGTCCGCCGTTTTGGGAGACCTCGATGACCGAATCTGCAGGCCGCTCGCCGCTCGTCCCGCTGTCTCGCATTGCGGCGCTCGTCGCGCTCGGTGACCTGATCACGAAGCAGGTGGCCGTCTGGTGGGTCGGCGCGCTTCATCCCAACGTCTCGTCGGCCGTGCAATTCGGCGTCGTGCACAACGACAAGGGCGCGTTCGGACTGACGGCGGGGGCTTACACGTTCCAGGTGAGCCTCGCGCTCACGCTGGCGGCCATCGTGCTGATCATTCCGGTCGCCCGCGACCTCGCGAAGGTGGATGGTCGGGCTCCGGCGGCTCTCGGGCTCATTGCAGGCGGCGCGATCGGGAACCTGGTGAGTCTCCTCGTCACGCCTGCCGGCGTCGTCGACTTCATCGCCATTCAACGAGCGGACGGCGCCGGTATCGTGCTGAACGTCGCCGACCTGGCCGCCTATGCCGGCGTGGCGATGCTCATGCGAAGCGCTGCCATGGTCATCGCCGCGATCCGACGTAACCGCGAGGCTCAATCGCGCGCGCTCGACGCCGAGCGGGAGCTCGTCCTGACGCGGTTCGCCGACCTCGAGCTCGTGCGTAGCGTGGCTCGTGAGGACGCGGCAACCGCGTCTGGCGCCGCCCACGAGTCCACGAGCGGAGGTGCGGCACGCCCGTCCCACGACCGCGAAGTGCAGCTCCGCGTGATTCACGCGGACGGAGGCCCGCAGCGGCCAGGACGCGGGCTCGCGGCGCGGCTTCGCGAGCGAGAAGCGGGGGGCCGGCCCTCGAGCGCCTCGCCCTACCTCCGGCCCATGTCCCACCAGGCAGAGTCGCGTTTGCTGCGCTGATCGCGGCGCCAGGATTCGCGAAATGAGTGCTGGGCGCGCCGCTTCAATTTGCGCCGCGCCCTGGTCATATTGGGCCTGCAATGGCCGACAAGAACACGACCGTGCTCGATGCACGCGCCGTCGCGCGCACGCTGCGCCGAATGGCCGATGAGATCGTCGAGCTCTTCGACGGAACCGACAACCTGATTCTCGTTGGCATTCAGCGACGTGGCGTTCAGCTGAGTGACCGGATTGCGGACATTCTCGACGAGCGCGAGGGGGTGAAGCTTCCGCGCGGCTCGCTGGACATCACGCTGTACCGCGACGATTTGCAGACGGTGGGGCCGCGCCCCGTCGTGGGGCCGACCAAGCTGCCGTGGGACCTGAACGGCAAGCGCGTCGTGATCGTCGACGACGTGTTGCACACGGGGCGCACCGTACGCGCCGCGCTCGACGAGCTGGCGGATTTCGGGCGACCGGCCCGGATCGCGCTCGCGGTCCTCGTCGACCGGGGCGGGCGCGAGCTTCCCATTCACGCGGACATCGTCGGTAAGCGGATCGACGTCATTGCCGCGGACCGCGTGGACGTCATGGTCTCCGAGCTCGACGGGAGTGACGGCGTCGTGCTCACGCGCCGTGAGGACGCCGCGTGACCGCGCCGCTCGGGAAAGACCTCCTCGCGCTGGAGCCACTTTCCCCCGAGCAGATTCGACTGATTCTCGACACCGCGGAGCCGTTCAAGGAGATCAGCGAGCGGGCGATCAAAAAGGTTCCGACGCTGCGCGGATCGACGATCGTGAATCTGTTCTTCGAGGCGTCGACGCGGACGCGCGTGTCGTTCGAGTTCGCCGAGAAGCGCCTCTCGGCCGATACCGTGAACGTCGCGGCGTCGGGGTCGAGTGTGTCGAAGGGCGAGACGCTCGTCGATACGGCGCGGAATCTCGAGGCCATGCGGATCGACA
>DASURJ010000916.1:0-4833 GCA_036280115.1 Gemmatimonadaceae bacterium | reverse complement strand
GCTCGACACGCAGTCGCTCGCGGCGCCGGGCCTTCGTGGTGAAGACCATGCGCGAAAGCTAATTGGCAGGACATCGAGGAGATGCTGCGGACCGGCGCGATTCGTGCCGGCGATTCGGCGCGAATCCTGGTGCGGTCTGGTCTCGAGGACTCGGCCGCGTTATGCTGGCGCTCGATGATCGAGGGATCGACAGGCATGGCAGCGCACATATGGGTATAGGGGGCGTGGACACAGCCGCGATCATTCAGCTCATCGACGCCGCGAACGACGGACGCCGCCGCACCCCCCCAACCGACGAAGACCTCGCGGCCGCCGACGCCGAATCGCGGCTCGAGGAGGCGTACCGTCACTCCGAGCGGCTGGCGGTGTACGGCTCGCTCGCTCCCGGCCGCTCCAATCACCACGTGTTGAAGCCATTCGGCGGCACGTGGACTCGCGGTCGGGTCCGTGGCGACCTTCTGGAGCTCGGCTGGGGCGCAGCGGCCGGGTACCCTGCCCTCCGGCTGCGCGACGACGGACCGTGGGTGCCCGTCCACGTGCTCGCTTCGGCGCGACTGCCGGGCGCATGGTCCGGCGTCGACGCGTTCGAGGGGAGCGAGTACCGCCGCGTCCTCACGCCGGTGTATGCAGACGCCGGAGACTCGGAACGCATCATCACGGTCGCGAACCTGTACGAGATCGCCTTCTGATACCACGAACGGCGGGGGGCTTGGTCGGGTCGAGCGTGTAACACAACGCGGCCGGCGCCAATCCAACAAGCGGTCGTCGTATCGACGTGCCCCAATCCCCAGACCCATGCGCCGATCGTCCCTCGTTCTCCTCGCCTCGACCCTCCTCCCGGCGTTCGCCTCGGCCCAGGCCTCTAACGGCTATCCCGTCAAGCCGGTCCCCCTGCCCGACTCGGCCGAGATTGCGCTCGCCGAATCGGCGGCCCCGCCGAACGTCGCGACGGCGTCTACGGTCTACGCGGTGCGTGACGGCCAGGTGCGCACGATTCGCCAGGGCACGAACGGGTTGGTATGCATGGTCGCCCGCGACTACCACGCCGGCAGCCTCTACCCGATCTGCTTCAACGCCGAAGGCGCCCGGACGATCGCGAAGCGCGAGCTCATGCAGATGAAGCTCCGGTCGTTAGGTATTCCCGAAGATTCCATCGACCGCGCGGTCAACGCGGCGTACGCCCGTGGCGAGCTCGAGACGCCCACGGAGCTCGCACTCGCATACATGATGTCGCCGAAACAGGTGCTGTTCTCATCGGCGACCCGGGAGGGACGTCGCGTAGGCGCGTGGCATCCCCACCTCATGTTCTACTTCCCGGGCGTGACGCCCGCGAAGCTCGGGCTCGGTCGGGCCGCCGCGAACGACGTCATTCAGGTCAGCTCCGCCGGTACGCCGCGAGCGGAGGTCGTCGTCAAGGTCCCGAGCTGGTCGGACGGAACCCCGACAGTTCCGCGATAATTCGGTACGTTGGGGGTCAGAGTCCTAACGCATCGTTCGAGCGCGGCGCGGAAGCAGCCGGTTGCGGAGGGGATCCTGCCCCTGCTCGCGCGCCGCAAGCCCGACACGTTCGGTTCATACGCATCCCCGACGGGGGACTACGGATGAGAGATGAGGGGATGCGGGGAGATCGCTCCGTGCGGCGGGACAGCGCCGTCCGACGACCGGAGGTAATCGGGACGGATGCGGGAGAACGGTGAGTCTCGTCGGAAGTCCCCCACCTGGAGCCCGCCCGTCGGGTGCAGGGATCTTCACACTCACGGAGCGATCCGACTCGATCCATCCACCCCTATCCCCATCCCCTCTCCTGTCATGATGCCTGACGCTCACGCCCGAGCGCGTGCCTGCGTCGCGGCGGAAATCGAAGGATTCGTTAGGACTCTGACCCCTTACGGAGCGTTTCTTTGCCGCCGTCCGGAAGGGCGAATGGTCCGCCTCGGCTCATCGTCCGTCCGCCTCGCGTCCCACGCGTAGCGCGCTCACTGCCGGGCCCTAGCTTGCCGGGATGCGTCCATTCACACCGGTGGTTGCCATCGCCTTCGCCCTCACGATGGCGGACCCGTGCCGTGCTCAGGGCAGCGCGCAGCCGCGGAATCTGCAGGTGCTTCCGCGCGACCTCTCACGCGACTCCGTGGTCAAGCTCATGCGGTTCGAGGTCGCGAGCGGACTCGGTGTTACGTGCGGATTCTGTCACGGTGCGCCGGGCGTGCCGTTCGACTCCATCGACTTTGCGTCCGACGATCGGCAGACCAAGCGCACCGCGCGCGAGATGATGCGGATGGTGGCACGCATCAACGGCGAGCTGCTCCCGTCCGTCCCCGGGCGTAGCACCCCTCCGCTTCAGGTCTCCTGCATCACGTGTCACCGTGGGGCGAATCGACCGCTGATGCTCGAGGATACGTTAGGCACGGTCCTGGCACGGTTCGGACCGGACTCGGCCCGGACGACCTACGAGCGCCTCAAGGAGCGCTATACCGGCCGCTTCGCCTACGACTTCGGCCAGCGTTCCCTCAACACGCTCGCCGAGCGCCTGATCGAGAAGCGCCAGCTCGGCGAGGCACGCTGGGCGCTCGAGCTCAACATTCGGGCGTTCCCGCAAGCGTGGTCGCCGGTGTACACGCTCGCGCAGGTTCTCGAATCGCTCGGCGAGCGCGATCTCGCGATCGCGCAATACCGGAGGGTGCTCGAGCTTTTCCCGGCGCACGTGCCCAGCCGCCGGCGACTGGAAGCACTCACTGGCCGAGTGCCGTAGCATTGCGGTCGTGGAGGCCCCGGCGAGGGGGTCGAGCTGACCTGCCCCTGCTTCGCTCGAAATGCGAAAGCGGCGCTAACGCATGCGCGCAATCTCCGCTTCGGCCGCGATGTAGCCGAACGCGCCCCACTGCCCTCCGGCGATGATCTGCCGGAACACCCGCTCAGCCTCGGCGCGGCGCCCGTTGTAGAGGTGCCAGTTGCCGACGCCATACGCGGCGGTCGCATCCGTTACCGACATCTCTCCGCTCGGGCCCACGCGCAACACCGAATCGACCGGCAGCTCGCCCTTGTACATGAGTAGCAGGTGATGGTACGTGTCGTTCTCGATGACTTTCATATCGCGGCGGATCGGTACGAGCACCTCGGCCGCTGCCTGCTCGGATGAAACGCCGAGTCGGCGGAGCGCCATGTACAGCCAGTGCGCGGTGGAGACCCGCCGGTCGTCGTTGCGGGCCGCCGCGAGCTCCCGACGGTACACCGGCAGCGCCCGCTCGAAGTCTCCCTTCAGGTAGTACGCGAGCGCGAGGTGGTACGCGATGTTCGATTGGAGGGTTCCGATCGGAATGTTCTGCGCGTTAGGCTGGCCGTCGGGCTCGATCTCGTCCGCCTTTCCCTGCGTGAGCGAAGTCGCCCGCTCCAGATCCTCGATGGCGCGGTCGAGCTCGCGCACCGAGATGTACCGATGGCCGCGATGCCGGTAGAGCCACGGGTTCTCGGGATGCAGCGCGATGCCTTGCGAGTACACATCGATCGCCTCACGAATGCGGCCGAGGTACGCGAGCCGGCGTGCGTACCATATTATGGAGTCCGCATCGGTGGGCGCCCGGTCGTACGCCGCTTTCGCCTCGGCGAGCTGCGACTCGTAGCGCGCTCTGGTATCCGCCGGAAGTGGCAGCGTACGCAGTGTGTCGCCGAGGAACGAGATCGCCTGCACGCCTGGCGGAAGCGGTGAGGTGGATGTCGCGGTGCCTGCCTCCTCACGCGGTGTCGAGCTGCACGCCGTGACGAGGACGAGCAGGGAAAAAAGGCGACGAATCACGGAAATGGCTCCGGGCATGGTCGGCCATGAAACTCGCGTCGCGGGGAACGCATCGCAACCGTCGCGTTGTTCGCGTTTCTCCACTAGAATCGGGCCATGCGCTCACCTGCTCACCGCGCCGCGCTGACGCTGCTCGGCCTCCTCGCCCTTTGCACGTTGCTCGTTAGGTACGCTGCCACTCCCCCCGCGCCGGTCCCCGCCGGGGCGCCTGCCACGGAATTTTCCGCTGAACGGGCGTTGCGCCACGTGCGCGAGATCGCCCGGAGACCGCACCCGGTCGGGAGCGCCGAGAACGCGCGGATCCGCGAGTATCTGCTTGCGGAACTGCGTGCCCTCGGCCTTGCTCCCGAAGTCCACGAGGCCACCGGCGTCGGTACGCGCTACCCCGAGGCGGGACGCGTACAGAACGTGCTTGCCCGACTCCCGGGACGGACGCCGGGCGGGCTCGCGGTCGTACTGATGGCCCACTATGACGGCGTTGCTGGCGCGCCGGCCGCGAGCGACGACGCCGCCGGCACCGCCGCAGTGCTCGAGACGCTCCGCGCGCTCACGGCCGGGCCGCCACTCACGAACGACGTGATCGCGCTCATCACCGACGGAGAAGAAGCCGGACTGCTCGGCGCCGCGGCATTCGTGCGCGAGCATCCGTGGGCGAAGGATGTAGGCGTGGCACTCAACTTCGAGGCGCGTGGAACGCGCGGGCGCTCGTACATGTTCGAGACGGGTCCGGGCAACCTCGACGTGGTCCGCGTGCTGAGCGCAGTACCGGACGTATCGGCGACGTCGCTCTCGGTGACGGTGTACCGCATGCTGCCGAACGATACGGACCTGTCGGAGCTCGCCGTGCTCGGCCGCCCGGCGCTGAACTTCGCGTTCGCGGATGGCGTCGAGCGCTACCACACCGCGCACGATGACGTCGCCCACCTCGACCCGGGCAGCCTCCAGCATCACGGAACGCAGGCGCTGGCGCTCGCACGTGCGTTCGGAAACGGGACGCTGCCGCGCCCCACGACCGGGGATGCCGTCTTCTTCGACCTGCCGTT
>DASURJ010000915.1:0-4989 GCA_036280115.1 Gemmatimonadaceae bacterium | reverse complement strand
GAGCGATCGCCCTGGGTGATGAACAGCGTCCCATCGCGACCGAAGACGAGCCGGCTGCCGAAGTGCGCGCGCGAATTGAGCTGCGGGCGTTGGTGGTAGATGACCTGAACGTCCTCGACGCGCGGCTGGGCTCCATCAACGAACTTGCCTCGAGCAACGGCGGTGTTGTTACCGCCATCGCCCGGCTCGGCATAGCTCCAGTAGATGCGGTTGTTGGACGCGAAGTTCGGGTCGAGCGCGACGTCGAGCAGCCCACCCTGCCCGCGCGCGTCGACATCCGGGAGCCCGCTGACGGGCTCGGACAGCTTTCCGTCGGCCGAGACGACCCGCATGCGGCCGGGCCGCTCCGTGACGAGCATCTTTCCGTTAGGCAGGAACGCGAGCCCCCACGGGTTCTGGAGGTCGCCGGCGACGGTAACGACGTCGAACGCGACGTTCGATTTCCGCTCGGGCGCATCGGTCTGGCCGGGGAACGCCGGTGTTTGCCCTTTTCCATTCGGCGGGCGGGGGTCCACGCCTTGGGCGGTCGCCCAGTCGGCGGCACCGACCTGTGCCACAAGCAGGGCAGCAAGAGCCGCACATCTCGACGTTTTCACGCTCGTGTCTCCTTCCGCGATGACTGACGGTTCGTGGTTCCTTGAATGATGTGCAGAGTCGCAATCGCCCGGCCGCGGGGATGAGATCGTAACGACTTCCTGACGGCGCTGCGACGTCCGCCGACCGGCCGCCGTACATCGTTACCCTACATCGACTTACGGAGCTTCGGGCACTGGCGTACGGACGTGGATCATTGCCTCATCGTCCGAATGGACCTGTGCGAGACGGGCGCCCCCGGTACCCTGAGCGGACGGACGCCTCGACACGGTGTACCTCCGTGATTCTCACCCTAACGCATTCGTGGACGTGACGAGAATTGGCAGCGGAAGAAGCGTGCGCGTTCTGGTCGCACTCGCGCTGACGGTATTACCGGCCTCGCGAACGGCGATCGCGCAATCACCCTACACGATTGGCGTCACCGAGGCTTCTCGGATTCGCGGATCACTCCGCATCGACGTCCTCGTGGATTCGGCCACGCTCGGCGGCAATGAGCTCGAGCTCGCAGAAATCACGTTCCCGCCCGGCGGGCCCGCCATGCCGCACCGACACGGTGCGACGGAGTTGCTCTACGTGATGCAGGGCGAGCTCGATCACGCAGTGAATGGAGTGACGCGGCGCCTGAGTCCCGGCATGGTGGGGATCGCACGACTCGGGGATACAGTGACTCACCGCGTTGCCTCGGCCGGCGCGGTTCGCGCGCTCGTGGTCTGGACACCTGCGGGAGAGGCGGGACGGTTGATGCGGGCGCGCGGCGGTGCCTCGCCGACGCCAATCGTGTCGATCGCCGAGCAACTCGAGAGGCTTCGCGCGCTTCGTGAGGGATGGAGCGCGGCATACAACGCGGGTCAGCTCGACCCGCTCGGCGACATGTATACCGCGGCCGCGGTCCGCATGCCGTACGACGCGCCGGCACAGGTGGGCCGGGATAGCGTGGTTGGCGGCTATGCGCGGAGCTTCGCGAACCGGACGCATACCCCGACCATCCGGCTCACGGCGGCACAGGTCGAGATCAGCGGCGATCTCGCCATCGAGCGCGGCGCCTATGATGAGGTGCTCACGCCGAAGAACGAGGGACGAACGCTGCGCGAAGTGGGCAAGTATGTATCAGTGATCCGTCGTGGCGACGACGGGAAGTGGCGCTTCGAGTGGAGCATCTTCAATCGCGATCGCCGCCCTGGGGGCTGACGCGCCGAGACGATCGGGCCGGTCACGAGATGCGTACCACGACCCGTCCCGATAGGCTCGTGGGGCGCCCGCCGCGCGCGAGGCGGCGCGTACCGTCATTCTGTTCGAAGCGCGCGAACCGGATCGACCGTCGCCGCGCGCCGAGCCGGGAGCCAGCTCGCGATCGAGGCAACGAGAATCACCACCCCCGCGGTAGCGCCCGCGATCGGCAGCGTCGCGACGGCCGGCATCTCGGGGATCGAAGCGAGAATCACACGGAGCCCGACCACGCTCAGCGGCAAGCCTAACGCCAAACCGAGAACGCTCAATCGGACACCGCTCCCGAAGAACAGCGCCATCACGCCGCGAGGCGTGGCGCCGAGCGCGAGGCGGACGCCGATCTCACGACGCCGCTGGCCAACCGCCAGTGCGACCACGCCGTAGAGTCCGATCGATGCGAGGATGAGCGCGAGGACCCCGGCGCCCGCCGCGCTCCCGGCCATCTGGAGCATCTCGTCCCGGTCCCGCCGTGCCAGCGCCGCGAGCGTCATCATCTGCCGCGGCAGGAGATCCGTACCCTCCGCGCGCATCAGGCGCTTGATCGTAGGCATGAGCGCATCAGCAGGCGCGGCGGTGCGAATGAGATAGGCGTGCTTCGGCCAGCGCCCCCCATCGGCCGAATACAACCGCGGCTCCGTGCCTCGCGTCGTTGGTTGCGCGGAATCGTAGACACCGACCACGACAGCCGTCCGATCCGATCCGCCCGCGCGAGAGACGGCCCGAATGCGCTTGCCGATGGGGTCCGCGGCGCCGAAGAGTTGGCGCGCCAGGTCGCTCCCGATCACGCTCGCGAGCTCACGGCTCGTCGTGTCCTCATACGCCACATCGCGCCCGCGAACGATCCGGATGGATTGGGCCGCGAAGTAGCCGGGCGCGGTCCCCTCGAGGTTCGCGCGTACGCGGAGCGCGGGATCGACACCTTCCGCGAGATCCGACGGATCGGCGCTCAGCTCGACGATATCGTACCCTGAGGCATCAGGGACGACGGCCACGACGCCGGGGACGGACGCGACACGCGTCATGAGCTCGCGGACGCGCTCGGCGCGCGCGGTACGCGAACCAGAACCGCGGGAAAGATCGAACCGCACGCTGATCACTTGCTCGTTCACCTCGTCCCTCACGGTGGCACCGACCTCCGTGATCAGCCCGACGATCAGCACCGCGAGCCCCAAGAGCAACGGTTGCGTGAGCGCAACCTGCGCGACGATGAATCCGCGCTGGAGACGCGATCGTGCAGTCGCGCCGGTGCCTGAGTCCTTGAGCGCGGTCGCGACCCCGGCGCGCGTCGCATGGAGCGCGGGTGACAGTCCGAACAACACCCCCACACCGAGCGCGAACGCCGCCGTGAACGCCGTGGTCGCGGCGTCTGGATCGAACTCGGTAACGTCCGGGCCAACCACGTAGTGGAGGGCGCGCGCGATGACCCAGAACACCGCGAGGCCGAGCGCTCCACCGGCCAGCGCGAGGATACTGCTCTCGGTCACCAGTTGCCGAACCAGGCGCCCGCGCGACGCGCCCAGCGAAAGTCGCACCGCGATCTCCTGCCGCCGCGCGACGGCCGCGCCCACGAGGATTCCGCTGACGTTCGAGCATGCCACGAGTAGCACAAGGAGGCCGACGCCAAAGAGAAGCGTGAGCACAGCAACCTTCTCGCCCTCCCGCTCGACGTCCGTCTCGCCACGCAGCCATACGACGTCACTCGACCTGGTGCAGCACTCGTCGTGTGAGAGGTGCGCGACGGCCGCGGCGGCGACGACGGACGCAACCGTGTTCGCACGCTCGAGCGTGGCGGTCGGCGTCAGGCGCGCGAGCGCCTCGAAGAGCGTCGAATCCCGGCTGACCACGGCGTACGCAGTCGTATTGAGCAGCGCGGCGCGCGCTTCGAGCGGCAACCAGAGCGCGGGACGTCCCGGAACCGCGGTCGGTCCGCGAAACCGGGGCGGCGCAATACCCGCGACGCGCACGGCAATGTCATTCAACAATATCGACTGTCCCACGAGCGCGCTGTCACCGCCGAACTCGTCGAGCCATGTCGAGTGCGCGACGACGACCTGCAACTCCGCACCCGGGACGTCGCGCGTGGAAACGGGGAGGCCGGCGCCGAGTACCGGCCGAATGCCAAGCGTCGAGAAGAACTCCGGAGTCACGAACTGGCCGCGGAGCAGCAACGGGTCCGCACCCGGCCCGCGGTCCAGGACGATCTCCTCGGTGACCCACCCGGCGACCGCCGAGAACGTCTCGTTATGCGACGCCAGCTCACGCAACTCCTGATACGAGAGGCCGCGTGAGTAAAGACGCCCATTCTGGCGATCGAGCGCCTTGCCCCGGATGCGAACGAGCGCGTCATCGCGCGGCACGCCAGGGGCCGGACGCGTCGTGATCCCCTGGATCATCGAGAATATCGCCGAGTTGACCCCGATACCGAGGGCGAGCACGAGCACGACGGTGACGGCCGTCAGCGGCCGCCGCGCGAAGTGGCGCATGGCGAAGCGCGCGTCCGCGAGCACGGACTCGACCCATTGCGTTCCGCGCGCGTCGCGGCCCTCCTCCTGGAGAAGCGCCAGGTTCCCGAACTCACGCGTCGCAAGAGCGCGAGCGTCCTCCGCCGACAGTCCGCGACTCATGAGGCGCGCCGCCGCCCGCTCGAGATGCTCGGCCATCTCCTCGTGCATCTCTCGCTCGAGGGCCTTGCGTCGAAGCACGGCGCGAAGCCACGACACCACGCGGCGCATCACGTAACCCGGAGAATGGCCGCGAGGGCGCCCGAGAACCGCTCCCAGCTCTCACGCTGCTCCCCGAGATATTTCCTCCCGGCGCTGGTCAGCGAATAGACCTTCGCGCGCCTTCCATTCTCGGTCTCGGCCCAATCGGCCTTGATGAGCCCACGCCCCTCGAGACGGTACAGCGCCGGATACAAGGATCCGGCGTTGACCTTCAAGACGTCGTTGGAAATTGCCTGAATGCGAAGGGTGAGGTCGTACCCGTTCGTCGGCTCAGCCTTGAGCAGCTGAAGGACGATCAGGTCGAGCGTGCCCTGCAGAAGGGAGGGGGATTTGGCGGCCATGAGTTTCTACTAGACGGACTAGTGGAGCCGCATAGTGCCTCGGCTCCACTAGACTGTCAAGTGGTGGTAAAGGGGGTCGGAGTCGAAAATCATCATTCCAACGC
>DASURJ010000914.1:0-3067 GCA_036280115.1 Gemmatimonadaceae bacterium | reverse complement strand
TGATGGTCGGCGGCGACAAGGCGGTCGTGGACCGGCTGCGGCCGATCTTCGAGACGCTCGCGCCGGCGAAGGATGCAGGCTGGGGCCACGTCGGGCCGGTGGGCGCGGGCCACTTCACCAAGATGGTCCACAACGGCATCGAGTACGGGATGATGCAGGCGTACGCCGAGGGGTTTTCGATCCTGAAGCACAAGGAGGAGTTCTCGCTCGACCTCGCCCAGATCGCCGAGCTGTGGCGGACGGGGAGCGTCGTTCGGTCGTGGCTCCTCGACCTCACGGCACGCGCGTTAGGCGAGGACCAGGACCTGTCGTCGATCGCCCCGTACGTCTCGGACTCGGGCGAGGGGCGCTGGACGGTTGCGGAGGCGATCGACCTGGACGTTGCGGCGCCCGTGATCACGCTCGCGCTGTTGCAGCGGCTTCGGTCGCGCGACGCGGAATCGTTCTCTGACCGGCTGCTGGCGGCGCTGCGCAATCAGTTCGGCGGGCACGCGGTCAAACAGGCCTGAACGTCGGGAATCGGGAACAGGGACCAGGGAACCGGGAAGGGCAGCATGGCAACGAAGTCCGCTGCGCGCGGTGGACGGCTCAAGGGGGCGCAGCCGAAGGAAGGGCACGAGCACGGACAGCGGTCCATGCACGGGCCGTGCACGTTCATCATCTTCGGAGGTACGGGCGATCTCGCGCGCCGCAAGATTCTCCCGGCGCTCTCGCGGCTGCGCCTGCAGGGCCTCATCGGCGACGATTGCACGGTCCTCAGCGTCGCCCGTGATACCGGGATGGACGACGCGAAGTATCGTGAGCTCGTGCGCGAGGCGATCGAGGACGACGGCATGTCGCCGGAGCAGATCGAGCAGTGGATCGATGCGACGGTGTTCTACCAGGGCATCGGCAAGAGCACGCCGGACGACTTCCGGGCGCTTGCCGCGCGCATCGAGCTCCTCGAGCGCGAGCGCAACCAGCCGCCGAATCGCGTCTTCTACCTGGCGCTGCCGCCTAACGTCTTCCCGTCCACCATCCAGGCGCTGGCGCAGGTGGGCCTCTCCCGAAACGTCACTGGCCAGGACAACGGCACGAAGTACTGGACGCGTCTCGTCATCGAGAAGCCGTTCGGGCGGGATCTCGATTCGGCGGTACAGCTCAACCAGCTCATCCACCGGTGCTTCGACGAATCGCAGGTCTACCGGATCGACCACTACCTCGGCAAGGAGACCGTCCAGAACCTGCTCGTGTTCCGGTTCGCGAACTCGGTGTTCGAGTCGCTCTGGAATCGCGACCACGTGGAGAGCGTGCAGATCACGGTGGCCGAGGAGCTCGGGGTCGAAGGGCGGGCGTCGTATTACGAGCAGGCGGGTGCGGTGCGCGACATCCTCCAGAACCACGGGACGCAACTCGTGGCGCTCGTGGCGATGGAGGTCCCGGCCATGATGAACGCGGAGTTCATTCGCCAGGAGAAAGTGAAGGCGCTCCGGTCCATTCGCGCGCTCTCGCCGAAGAATGTCGTCCTCGGCCAGTACACGCGGGGTGAGATCGATGACCAGTCGGTTCCCGGGTACCGGGAGGAGCCGGGCGTCGCGCCGACCTCGCGCACCGAGACGTTCGCGGCCGTGCGACTGGAGATCGACAACTGGCGGTGGCAGGGCGTGCCGTTCTTCCTGCGCACCGGCAAGCGACTCAGGAAGCGCGTGACGGAGATCGTGGTGAAGTATCGCCGGCCACCGGTGTGGATGTTCAGCCCGCTCGGCTCGCCCGACGTGCATCGCAACACGATGCGCCTAACGATTCAGCCGGACGAGGGGTTCGCGCTCTACTTCCACGTGAAGGCGCCAGGGAAGCCGCTCAAGCTCGAGCGACTCCCGCTGGACTTCCTCTACAAGGAGCGATTCACCGAGCTCCCGGAGGCCTACCAGACGCTCCTGCTCGACGTCATCGAAGGCGACCAGACGCTGTTCGTTCACGCGAACGAGGTGGAGGCCGCGTGGCGACTCTACACGCCGATCCTCGACAACACGCTCGCGGTCTCGTTCTACGCCGCGGGCTCGTGGGGACCGAAGGAGTCGGACGAGCTTCTGCAGCGCGCGGGTCAGCGATGGACCAACGAGTTCCGAAGGGACTAGCGGCTGTCGAGGATCCACGCCGTTGACCAGTCCCGACGTCCGCACGTTCACCGACCTCGCGTTCCTGAGTGAAGCCGCCGCGACGGAGATCGTGGAAATCGCGCGCGCGAGCATCTCCAGTCGGGGACGCTTCACAGTCGCGCTGGCCGGCGGAAGCACGCCGCGACGGACCTACGACCTTCTCGGCACACGACATCGCGACGCGATCGACTGGGCGCGCACGGATGTGTTCTTCGGCGACGAGCGGTACGTGCCGCATAGCGACCCGCAGAGCAACTATAAGATGGCGGAGGACACGCTCCTTCGCCGCGTGCCGATCCCCGCGACGCACGTGCACCCGATTCCGACCAGCGCCGCGACACTGGCCGAGGCCGCCGATCAGTACGAGGCAACGCTCCATCGCGTGCTCGGCGACCACAGGGCCGACGCCGGGGACGGCGATCGGGGCACGGGCACATCGGCAACGGTCGACGTGGCCCTGCTCGGCGTTGGGCCTGACGGTCATACCGCCTCGCTCTTCCCGGGCTCGCCCGCACTCGAGGAGCGTGGGCGCTGGACGCGTGGCGTGGACGCGCCCGCTGGTATACAGCCGGCCGTCCCGCGCGTCACGACGACCGTCCCGTTCCTCAACGGCGCGCGCGCGGTGCTCTTCCTCGTCGCGGGTGAAGACAAACGCCGCGTCGTGAGCGAGATTCTCCGCGGTGGCCCGGCGGCGCAGGCGTACCCCGCCGCGCTCATCGAGCCGCGCGGCCGCGTGCTCTGGCTCATCGAGCCGGCGGCGGCCATGCGATCGCTCGCCGCTTTCGGTCGGGCCAACAACCGCGTGGCCCGCGGCGAGCTCGAGCTCGCCGTCGTGCGCGGCTGCTTCACCGTCGCCAAGCGCGCCCGCGTTCTCGTCGCCGTGAACGGGGCACCTGGCCGCGGCGGCTCGTTCGAGCGGCGCCTCGTCC
>DASURJ010000913.1:0-3221 GCA_036280115.1 Gemmatimonadaceae bacterium | reverse complement strand
CTCGACGATCGGGCGACGTACGACGAACCGATGGTCTTCCCGACGGGGATCGAGTACGTGCTCGTGAACGGCGTCGTGACGATCGATCAGGGCAAGCACACCGGCGCGAAGGCGGGGAAGGTGTTGTACGGGCCGGGAAGGACCGGGAACGGGGAACGGGGAACGGGGAGCCGGTAGCTGGTGCTCTGGTGGCTGTGATCGGACATCGAGACAGCGCTCAACCCTCGCAGCCGCCGTCTTGGGCAACGCCGTGTCCGGGCGAGTCAGCCCGTGCGTCGGCGCGCCCTTGCGCGGAGCACCGCGCCCGGTGTCACCCCGAACTCTCGCTTGAACAGGCGCGTGAAGTGTGCCTGATCGGCGAACCCTGTCCGAAACGCGATGTCCGACAGACTCGCCCCGGGCTCCTCGAGGAGCCGCCGCGCGCGCGCGAGCCGGAGCGAGAGGATGTGCTGGTGCGGTGGGCGCCCAATCGCCTGCTTGAAGGCGCGTATGAAATACGACGGACTCAGGTCGGCTTCGCGTGCGAGCTCGTCGATCGAAATGCCCCGATGGAGACGGGCATCGATGAGATCGAGGACGCGTGCCCGCACCGCGGGAGACAATCCGCGTCGCACTCGTACGGGGGGCGGCGCGTCGGCGCCAACGTGCTGGACGATCTGCAGGCTCAGGCCCGTAATGAGCGCTTCCACGAATGGAAGGCCGCTCGGGTTGCCACGATCGGCTTCAGCGACGAGCGCCCGTACGAGGTGTTCGATCTGGGGCGTCCTGACGTCGTAGGCACGACGTAGCTCGGGCGGCGAGGTACCATCCGTCGGCTCACCTTGCAGGACCACGAGACGCCCGAAGTACATCGGATCGATCGAGACCGCGGCGAATGTGCATCGGTCCGGAACCCGGTGAGAGAACGTCTCACCGGCGGGACAGAACCAAACGCCTCCTGGCTCGAGCGTCACCCGCCGGAAGCCGTGCGCGCCATTCACTTCGAACTCGAGCGGTATCGTGTCGGCGTTCATCGCGAGGTAGTGGTGAGCAACGGCGAGGTCGTCGACCTCCCAGCTGTCCTTCTCACCCACCTCCGTGAGCACGCCCGGCCAGCCGAGCGAATCGCTCGAAATGAAGAGGCGTGCGTCTCCGAGCGCGTCCACGCGCCGTCCCGAGCGGCTATCGAGAAACGGAATGCGGCTTCTCGGCGAATCATGCATGGCGCCGTCTCCCCTCCGCGCAGGCCGTGCGTCGCCGCGCCATTGTCACTGCAGGATCGTTCAAAGCGCGGGGCGGCTTTCTCCAAGACGGTCGGCATCGAACCGCGTACGTTCCGCGACAAACCATACGCGCAAGATATACGCTTCCGATGACGACCAACCGAATCACCATCCGTCCAACGGCGGAGCTCGCCGGCGAGCCGCTCGTAGACCCTCACTACCTCCCGGCTGACGCGGCCAATCTGTTACGCGCCGACCCCGACCGCCGCGCCCCAGTCCGCTTCTCGGGCGACGGCATTTCATTGGCCGCCCATCTGTACCGGCCACGTGGTGTGAATCCGTCCGACCGCACCCCGGCGCTCGTGATGCTCGGCCCATTCTCGAGCGTCAAGGAACAGACACTCCCACATTACGCCGAGCGCCTGGCGAGTCATGGGTACACCGTGCTGACGTTCGACTCACGTGGCTTCGGGGAAAGTGACGCCGCGCCCGGGCGACCGCGCTGGCATTACGACCCCAACGAGATCATCCAGGACTACTGCAGCGCCGTGAGCTACGTACTAACGAGGCCTGATGTCGACCCGGATCGCGTGGGCGTGGTTGGCGTGTGCATGGGCGGTGGCTTCGCCGTGTCCGTCGGGGCGCGCGACAAACGGGTGAAGGCGGTGGCGAGCGTCGCCGGTGGCTACGACATCGGCGGCACGTTCCAGCGGTTTCTCGGCGTCGATGGCTTCGCCGCCTACTGCCGGAAGATCAACGACCTCGTCCAGCACGAGTACCAGACCGGCGACGTCCAGTACGTCCCGACGATCGCGCACGGGCTCTCGGCTGACGTCCCCATAGCGGCGATGCCGAACGACGAAGCGTACAGCTACTACGACCGGACGTATCGCGACCACGCGCCCACGTGGTCGCCTCGGATGACCGCGGCGTCGTTCGGCCCGTACTTCATCTACAACGCCGTGGCGCACGCGCCGCTCGTCGCCCCGACACCCCTCCTGATCGTGCACGGCACCCGAGACCTCTTTCTGCTGCCGGAGTACGCGCAGGCGGCCTACGACGCCGCACGTGGCCCGAAGCAGCTCGTGTGGATCGAGACGCACAATCACATCGAGCTCTACGACCAGGATCCGTACGTGTCACAGGCCGTGGATGCGCTCGTTCCGTTTCTGGACAAGCATCTTCGGTCGACGCGGAAGGCCACCAGCGGGCGCGAACCAGCCGAGGCGGGGGCGTGAGCGCTCACGCGGCAGCCGGACTGCCCCCGGCGCGCGACGGTCGGCCTTGCGTACCGTCACGGCGACGCTGACGTCGTTGTGCGCTGACGCGCCATGACGCGCTCCGCCTCGTGATGCGCGGGCGGGTGCTTGGAACAGCCATCGGGACTGGCGCATTACGGTCGTCGGACATACCGATAAGATCGGCGCCTCGGCCACGAATCCGGAGCTCTCGCGCCACCGCTCCGAGGCGGCTCGGCTCGCGGTAGTGAACGAGCTCGGACGTACGCGCGGTAACACGGGCATGAAGAACAAGCTGATCATCCTCGCGCTGATGGTCCTCATCCTCGGCGGCGCGGCTGGCATTCACTACCGCATCCCGATCATCGTTGCGGGCGTGTGCGTCGGGGTCGCCCTGTTCGCTGGCGTGAGTGGATTGCGGATGGTCGTCACGAGGACGGCAGTCATTGCGACGAGCGATAGTCTCGACGCGACCAGGGAGTACCACACCGGGCTCTCGGCGCAGCTGTACGGTGTGCTGTTCCTGATGCTCAGCGTGCCCCTCGCGGCGTTTGGCGCCGAGTACGTGAAGAAGCGGAACGTGCTGACGCTGGAGGACGCGGTGCGGAAGATGACGTCGTGGCCGGCCACGCGCATGCGACTCCCGAACCGTGGGCTGATCAAGGAAGGCCACTGGGCGGATGTCACGATCTTCGACCTGGAGAAGCTCGACGATCGGGCGACGTACGACGAACCGATGGTCTTCCCGACGGGGATCGAGTACGTGCTCGTGAACGGCGTC